>WNEB01000008.1 GCA_009914575.1 Burkholderia gladioli | reverse complement strand
TGATCGAGAATCCGAACGGTGCGGTGCGCCGCGTGAGTGGCCGGGTCCATCGCTATCGCGACGCCGACATGGCGATGCGCTGGGCGGCCACCGGTTTCCTGGAAGCGGAGAAGCGCTTCCGCAAGCTCGGTGGTGCAAACGACCTCTGGATCCTCGCCGTCGCCCTGCATCGATCACTCGAAAAACGCGTTGACCATGATCGGAAGTCTGCCTAATCTATGAAACCCCGCCGTCCCAACCTTCAACTACGAATGGGACACCGCCCCGGCGGCTTATCGCCCGTGCATTGACCCATGCGCTTTTCATCGCGGTAATCGATGGCGCGATTTTTCGATGCGCGCGCAACCACCGCCCGAAAAGCAAAAACCCCTCGGTTCCTTGCGGAACCGAGGGGTTCGTATTCTGGCGGAAAGGGTGGGATTCGAACCCACGGTACGGAATAACCGTACACCGGATTTCGAGTCCGGCGCATTCGACCTCTCTGCCACCTTTCCTTCTACTGCTTTGCTGCTTCACTGTTTCGTAGGTCTTCGTCTCGGCGAATCACAAATTATAGAACAACTCGTTTCGTTTTCCAAGCCCTTTCCGCAAAAAATTTTCAGGCGCGGGATCGGGCCGGAGCAACGCGTCGTTCTCGCGCGATCACGCGGCCGCGATCGTCTCCTGACCGCCGAAGTACGGACGCAGCGCGACCGGCACGGTGACCGAGCCGTCGGCGTTCTGATAGTTCTCCAGCACCGCCACCAGCGTGCGGCCGACGGCCAGGCCCGAACCGTTCAGCGTGTGGACGAGCTCCGGCTTGCCCTGCGCGTTGCGCGTGCGCGCCTGCATGCGGCGAGCCTGGAACGATTCGGTGTTCGAGCAGCTCGAGATCTCGCGATAGGTGTTCTGCGCCGGCAGCCACACTTCGAGGTCGAACGTCTTCGATGCCGAAAAGCCCATGTCGCCCGTGCACAGCGTGATGACGCGGTACGGCAGTTCGAGCTTCTGCAGGATCGCCTCGGCGTGGCCGACCATATCGTCGAGCGCCGCATACGACGCGTCGGGCGACGTGACCTGCACCATCTCGACCTTGTCGAACTGGTGCTGGCGGATCATGCCGCGCGTGTCGCGGCCGTAGGATCCGGCCTCCGAACGGAAGCACGGCGAATGCGCGGTCAGCTTGAGCGGCAGCGTGGCCGGATCGAGGATCGAATCGCGCACGCTGTTGGTCAGCGTGATTTCCGACGTGGAGATCAGGTACTGCGTGATGGTGTTGTCGTCGCCGCCCTTCTCGACGCGGAACATGTCGTCGGCAAACTTCGGCAACTGGCCGGTGCCGAACAGGATTTCCGGATTGACGATGTAGGGCGTGTAGGTTTCCGTGTAGCCGTGCTGCTGCGTGTGCGTGTCGATCATGAACTGCGCGAGCGCACGGTGCAGGCGCGCGATCGGGCCGCGCAGCATCGTGAAGCGCGCGCCCGAGAGCTTCGCGCCGGTTTCGAAATCGAGGCCGAGCGGCGTGCCGACGTCGACGTGATCGCGCACTTCGAAATCGAAGCTGCGCGGCGTGCCCCAGCGGCGCACTTCGACGTTGTCCGCCTCGTCGCGGCCGACCGGCACGCTGTCGTGCGCGACGTTCGGCATTTCGAGCATCAGCTCCTGCATGGCGGCCTGGATCTCGTCGAGCTGCACGGCCGAGGCCTTCATCTCGTCGCCGATCCCGCCCACTTCGGCCATCACGGTCGAGGTGTCCTCGCCTCGCCCCTTCATCGCGCCGATCTGCTTCGACAGGCTGTTGCGGCGCGCCTGGAGTTCTTCGGTACGGGTCTGGATCGCGCGGCGATCCGCCTCGAGCGAGGAGAACCTGGCGACGTCGAGGGTGTAGCCGCGATCGGCGAGGCGCTTGGCGACGCCGTCGAGGTCTTTGCGCAGCAACTGGATGTCGAGCATGGGAGGACAGGAGTTTCGTTGTGTGAGACGCGAATTCTAACGCACCGCAGGGCGCGCCCGGCAGCCCCGGCGCGCGCGACAGGCGCGAAACGCGCGCTTATTCGGGCTTGCCCGATTCGCGATCCAGCTCGCGCAGCCAGGCGAGCTTGTCGGCGATCTTGCTTTCCAGCCCGCGCGGCACCGGCTGATACCAGCGCGGCTCGCGCATGTCGTCGGGCAGGTAGGTTTCGCCGGCGGCGTAGGCATTCGGCTCGTCGTGCGCGTAGCGATACGCGTGGCCGTAGCCGAGTTCCTTCATCAGCTTGGTGGGCGCGTTGCGCAGATGCACCGGCACCTCGCGCGACTTGTCCTGCTTGACGAAGGCCATCGCCGCGTTGAACGCGTTGTAGCCGGCGTTGCTCTTGGCCGCGCAGGCCAGGTAGATGACGGCCTGCCCGAGCGCCAGCTCGCCTTCGGGCGAACCAAGCCGCTCGAAGGTTTCGGCCGCGTCGTTGGCGATCTGCATGGCGCGCGGATCGGCCAGGCCGATGTCTTCCCACGCCATCCGCACGATGCGCCGCGCCAGGTATTTCGGATCGGCGCCGCCGTCGATCATGCGGCAGAACCAGTACAGCGCGCCGTCGGGGCTCGAGCCGCGCACCGATTTGTGCAGCGCCGAGATCTGGTCGTAGAAGTTGTCGCCGCCCTTGTCGAAGCGGCGCGCGTTCAGCGTCATCGCGTTCGAGACGAAATCGGCGTCGATCCGGTTGGTGCGCGCCGAGAGCGCGGCCGTCTGCGCCTGTTCGAGCAGGTTCAGGAAGCGGCGCGCGTCGCCGTCGGCATAGCCGATCAGCGTGTCCACCGCCTTCTCGTCGAAGCTCAGGCCGTCGAGCGCGATCTGCTGCGCACGCGCGAGCAGCTGGCGCATCTCGGCCTCGTCGAGCGACTTCAGCACATAGACCTGCGCCCGCGACAGCAGCGCCGAGTTGACCTCGAAGCTCGGGTTCTCGGTGGTGGCGCCGATGAACGTGACGAGGCCCGATTCGACGAACGGCAGCAGCGCATCCTGCTGGCCCTTGTTGAAGCGGTGGATTTCGTCGACGAACAGGATCGTGTGGCGGCCGCTGCGGTTCAGCGTGTCCTTCGCCTGCTCCATCGATTCGCGGATGTCCTTCACGCCGCCGAGCACGGCCGACAGCGCGATGAGCTCGTAATCAAATGCATGGGCGGTCAGGCGCGCGAGCGTGGTCTTGCCGACGCCCGGCGGCCCCCAGAGGATCATCGAGTGCGACCGGCCCGATTCGAACGCAAGCCGCAGCGGCTTGCCCTCGCCGAGCAGATGCGTCTGGCCGATGACCTCGTCGAGTGTCTTCGGGCGCAGCGCCTCCGCGAGCGGCCGGCGCGGTTCGGTTTCAAACAGGTCGGACATGTTCCTCGGCTCCTGGAATGGCCGGCGCGGCGCACATCGCCGCGCAGCCGGACATTATGACAGCCGGTCGGCCGGCACGCCCTCGGCCGATCGGACAGGGACCCGGCCGCTGGCGACAGGCGCCGGTCGCCGCAGCGGCAACGCGCGGCGCGGCGACCGGCGCCGGAAACGCAACGAGCCTGCCATCGCTGGCAGGCCCGCTCGAACGCCGGAGAACGCTCAGCCCTTGATCACGTCGGCGCCCTTCGGCACCGCGAAGCGGAACTGATCGGCCGGCAGCGACGGATTCGTCTGGATGTTCGTGAACGTCAGCAGCGTGACGTTGCCGAACACGTCGTGCAGCTCCATCGCGGCGAGCGTGCCGCCCTTTAAGCCGATGCCGATGCGCTGGAACTGCGTGTCCTGCGCCTTCGGCAGCATCTCGACCCAGTCGATGCCGCCCTTCACGCCGCCGTCGCGCAGCGTGTAGTTCTTGTCGACGTCGTTGCTGCCGAACAGGATCGCCGCCGGGCTCGCGCCGAGCGCGCCGGCCAGCTTGCGCTCGGTGACCTGGTTCAGATCCTTGTCGTAGACGTAGAGCGTATCGCCGTCCGCCTGCAGCAGTTGCTGATACGGCTTTTCGTAGGCCCACACGAACTTGCCGGGGCGCGCGAACACGAAGCTGCCGCTCGAATTGTCGTTCGGCTTGGCGGTGGCGATCGCCCCGCTGGCGGCCTTCGACGGCGCCTTGACGATTTGCTGCGTGAAGCTACCCTTGGCCGACTTGACCTGCGCGACGAGCGATTTCAGATCGTCGGTGCCGCCCGCGAACGCGTGCGAGGCGACGGCCATCAGCGCGGTGCCGGCAAGCACCGCGGCGAAGCGGCGAACGGAGGAGGACTTCACGAACGGAAAGGCTTGCATGGGGGGTTTTTCTCCCTGATTGGCGGACCGGCGCCGACGCGGCGTCATTCCGCGTCGCGGGCCGGTCCGAGAATTTCGCGGTTGCCGCTGGACGACATCGCCGACACCAGCCCCGATTGCTCCATCTGTTCGAGCAATCGCGCGGCGCGGTTGTAGCCGATGCGCAGGTGGCGCTGCACCAGCGAGATCGAGGCGCGGCGGTTCTTGACGACGATCTCGACTGCCTGATCGTAAAGCGGATCGGACTCGTCGCCGCCTTCGCCGGTTCCCGCGCCGGCGCCCTCCTCGCCCTCGGCGACGCCGCCTTCGAGCAGGCCCTCGATGTAGTTCGGCTCGCCGTGCTCCTTGAGCTTCTCGGCCACGCGATGTACTTCGTCGTCCGACACGAACGCGCCGTGCACGCGCACCGGCAGCCCGGTGCCCGGCGCCAGATAGAGCATGTCGCCCATGCCGAGCAGCGATTCGGCGCCCATCTGGTCGAGAATCGTGCGCGAATCGATCTTCGAGGACACCTGGAAGGCCATCCGGGTCGGCACGTTGGCCTTGATCAGGCCGGTGATCACGTCGACCGACGGCCGCTGCGTGGCGAGGATCAGGTGGATGCCGGCCGCGCGCGCCTTCTGGGCGATCCGCGCGATCAGTTCCTCGACCTTCTTGCCGACCACCATCATCAGATCGGCCAGCTCGTCGATCACCACCACGATGTTCGGCAGGCGACCGAGCGGTTCCGGCTCCTCGGGCGTCAGGCTGAACGGATTCGGGATCTTCTCCTCGCGCTTGGCCGCCTCGTCGATCTTGTTGTTGTAGCCGCCCAGGTTGCGCACGCCGAGCTTGCTCATCAGCTTGTAGCGCCGCTCCATTTCGGCGACGGTCCAGTTCAGCGCGTTGCCGGCCTGCCGCATGTCGGTGACGACCGGGCAAAGCAGGTGCGGAATGCCTTCGTAGACGCTCATTTCGAGCATCTTCGGATCGATCAGGATCAGCCGCACCTGTTCGGCCGTGGCCTTGTAGAGCAGCGAGAGGATCATCGCGTTGATGCCGACAGACTTGCCCGACCCGGTGGTGCCGGCCACCAGCAGGTGCGGCATCTTCGCCAGATCGGCGCAGACGGGCTTGCCGCCGATGTCCTTGCCGAGGCCCATGGTCAGCGCCGACGCCGAGGCCGCGTACACCTCGGAGCCGAGAATCTCGGACAGGCGCACGGTCTGGCGGCGCGCGTTCGGCAATTCGAGCGCCATGTAGTTCTTGCCGGGGATCGTCTCCACCACGCGCACCGACACGAGCGACAGCGAACGCGCCAGATCCTTGGCCAGGCCGACGATCTGGCTGCCCTTCACGCCCGTGGCCGGCTCGATTGCGTAGCGCGTCACGACCGGGCCCGGATAGGCCGCCACCACGCCCACCTCGACGCCGAAATCCTTGAGCTTCTTCTCGATCAGCCGCGAGGTGAATTCGAGCGTATCGGCCGGGATCGCTTCCTGGTTCTGCTGGGCCGGATCTAGCAGGCCGATGGCCGGCAGCGTGGAATCGCCGGGCAGGTCGGTAAACAGCGGCACCTGGCGCTCGCGCTCGACGCGCTCGGACTTGGCCGGCGTGACGATCGGCGGCACGATCGTGACCGGCTCGTGATCCTCGATCCGCACCCGCTCTTCCTCGACCTTGCCCTCGCGGCGCACGGCGGCGGCCTCGCCGAGCTTGCGGTCGCGCCCGGCCTCGAGGCGCAGCTTGGCCAGCGTGAACGCGTTGATGATGCCGTCGCCGACGCGTTCGCACACCGACAGCCAGGAAAAGCGGAAATACAGGGAAAGGCCGATCGCCAGCGCGATCAGCAGGAACAGCGTGCCGCCCGTGAAGCCGAGCGCGTGCGATACGCCGCGCGCGACCGTTTCGCCGATCACGCCGCCCGGCGCGCGCGGCAGCGGCACCTTCAGCGACCACATGCGCAGCGCCTCGATGCCGTCGCTCGCCAGCAGCACGAGCACGAACGCGAAGCCTTCGGCCAGCCAGCAGACCGACCGCGCCGGTTCCTCGTCGAACGCCTCGTGGCGCGTGATGCGCCGGTAGTTGGCGGCGACGCGGCGCGCCAGCAGCACGACGAGCCAGTAGGCGGAAATGCCGAACAGCAGCAGCAGGATGTCGGCCGTCCAGGCGCCGACGCGCCCGGCCCAGTTCGAGATGTGGTCGATCTGGACCGCGTGGGTCCAGCTCGGGTCGCGACGACTGTAGCTCAGCAACGCCATCAGCAGGAACGCGAACACCGCGACCTGAAGAATCCAGCGAATCTCGACGAACAGCCGCGACATGCGATGCGGCAGCGCCTGGGCCTGAGCCGTAAAGGGTGCTTTTGCCATGAATCCGTGTAGAGAGGGCGGTCGCGCCGGGCGCCGCCGATCGTTCGATCGCGAATATTTATTGTAAACGCTGGCGAGACCGGCCAAGTGTAAATGACGGTAACCGCTTGATCGATGCGTTCTATCGGGCCGATAAAAACATCGATCCGGCAGTGCAGCGAACGCCCCTTTATAATGCGCGTCTGGTACCCATCTACGGCATCGTCCCCGGCGCGCGGATCGCGCGACCGGCCCGCATGCCGTCCCCGCCGTTCGCCGCGTCACCCGCCCGCTCGGCCGCTTTTTACGGATCCTGCACATGTCCACGCCCAAACACGCGAAAGTCCTGATTCTCGGTTCCGGCCCCGCCGGCTATACCGCCGCGGTGTACGCCGCCCGCGCCAACCTGTCGCCGCTCCTGATCACGGGCCTCGCGCAAGGCGGTCAACTGATGACCACGACCGACGTCGAAAACTGGCCGGCCGATCCGAACGGCGTGCAAGGCCCCGAACTGATGCAGCGTTTCCTCGAACACGCCGAGCGCTTCAACACGGAAATCGTGTTCGACCACATCCACACGGCCAAGCTCGAGGAAAAGCCGATCCGCCTGATCGGCGATTCGGGCGAATACACCTGCGATTCGCTGATCATCTCGACCGGCGCGTCGGTGCAGTACCTCGGCCTGGCGTCGGAAGAAGCGTTCATGGGCAAGGGCGTGTCGGCCTGCGCCACCTGCGACGGCTTCTTCTACCGCAACCAGGAAGTCGCCGTGATCGGCGGCGGCAACACGGCCGTCGAGGAAGCGCTCTACCTGACCGGCATCGCCAGGAAGGTCACCGTGATCCACCGCCGCGACAAGTTCCGCGCCGAGCCGATCCTGATCGACCGCCTGCTCGAGAAGGAAAAGGAAGGCAAGGCCGAGATCAAGTGGAACCACGTGCTCGAGGAAGTGACGGGCGACCAATCGGGCGTGACCGGCGTCACGCTCAAGCACACCGGCACCGGCGAAACGGAAGCGATCGCGCTGCAGGGCGTGTTCGTCGCGATCGGCCACAAGCCGAACACCGACCTGTTCCAGGGTCAGCTCGAAATGAAGGACGGCTACATCGTCACGAAGAGCGGCCTGGCCGGCAACGCCACCGCCACCAACATCACGGGCGTGTTCGCGGCCGGCGACGTGCAGGATCACATCTACCGCCAGGCGATCACCAGCGCCGGCACGGGCTGCATGGCCGCGCTGGACGCCCAGCGCTATCTCGAAAGCCTGCACGACGGCAAGTAAGCCGGCCACGCGGCCGGGCTGCGACACAATGTCGCAGCCATGCGCCGCAGCCCGCTTCCGCTTTCCGAAGGCCGCTGGCCGCGGCCTTTTTGCATGCGCGCCCGGCCCGCCGAGCCGCCTCCCGTTTCCTGTTTCCCGGGCGCTCCCGCCCGCTTCGATCCGTAGACCATCATGGCGAAGAATCAGCATCATCCGAGCGACCCGGCCAAGCGCCGCGCCGCGCTCAAACCGGCCGAGCCGATCGTGCCGGCCGCTCCCATGCCCGCGCCCGGCGCGCTGAAGGGCCAGGGCCTGTCCGGCCTCGGCTCGCTGCGCGATGCGATGAAGGGCGAATCCGAGCGGCGCGAGAAGCAGCAGGCGCAGGCCGCGCGCGAGGCGCGCGAAGCCGCCGTCAACGCCAACCTGTTCCGCAACGAGATCGGCGCGATCACGCCGCTGGCCGCCGCGAGCCGCCGCGAGCCGCCGCGAGCCGCCGCAGCCGGTGCCGCAGCAGACGCGCCGCGACGAGGAAGCAGTGCTGTCGGAAACGCTGTCCGACGAGTTCGATCCCGAAACGCTGCTCGATTCCGACGAGAGCTTGTACTACCACCGCCCCGGCATCAGCCGCGAGGTGGTGCGCAAGCTGCGCAGCGGCGCGTGGATCGTGCAGGCGCAGCTCGACCTGCACGGCATGCGCCGCGACGAGGCGCGCGAGGCGCTGGCCGCGTTCATCCGCGAGGCCGGCAAGAAGGGCCTGCGCTGCCTGCGCGTGATCCACGACAAGGGGCTCGGCTCGATCGGCAAGGAGCCGGTGCTGAAAGGCAAGGTGCGCGCGTGGCTCGTGCAGAAGGAAGAAGTGATCGCGTTCTGCGAGGCGCGCGGCAACGACGGCGGCGCCGGCGCGGTGCTGGTGCTGCTGCAGCCGTCGGCACACGCTGGCCACCCGACCGAACGCGGGCAGCCGCCGCGCGCGGCGGACTGACACGCACCGCCGGCGTTCCCGACCGGATTCGCCGCGGAAAACGAAACGGGCCACCCAAAGGTGGCCCGTTTGTCTTGGCGGCGCGCCGGGCGGCGCACCCGTTCCGAATGCCTCGGCCTCAGGCGATCCGCGCTTCCGTCGCCGGATCGAACACCACCGCCTTCGACACGTCGAACAGCAGCTTCAGCTGCTGCTTCGGCTGCGGATTCGCGGCCGGATGCACGCGGCTCACGATGCGCTTGCCGTTGACCTGCGCGAACACGTGCGTATCGGGGCCGGTCGACTCGGTCGCGTCGACGATCACGTCGATCGTCTGCAGCGTCGAGGCCTGGCCGTCGTGCGCGTTGCGTGCGTCGGTAATGCGCTCGGGGCGCAGGCCGAGGATCACCTCGCGGCCGATATGGCCGCTCAGCTTCGCGCGCTCGAACGGCAGGTTCAGCACGCCGCGCGTCGCGCCGGTGTCGATTTCCATGCCCACGCCGCCGCCCTGCTCCACGACCTTGCCCGTTATGAAGTTCATCGGCGGCGCGCCGATGAAGCCGGCCACGAACAGGTTCGACGGCGAATCGTAGATCTCCTGCGGCGCGCCGAACTGCTGCACGACGCCGTCCTTCATCACCGCGATGCGGTCGCCGAGCGTCATCGCCTCGATCTGGTCGTGCGTCACGTAGACGATCGTGGTGCCGAGGCGCTGATGCAGCAGCTTGATTTCGGCGCGCATCTCGATGCGCAGCTTCGCGTCGAGGTTCGACAGCGGTTCGTCGAACAGGAACAGCGACGGATCGCGCGCGAGCGCCCGGCCCATCGCCACGCGCTGGCGCTGGCCGCCCGAGAGCTGGCCCGGCTTGCGGTCGAGCAGGTGCTCGATCTGCAGCATCGCCGACACGCGGTCGACGATCTGCTTCTGTTCGTTCTTCGGCACCTTGCGGATGGTCAGGCCGAACAGGATGTTCTCGCGCACCGTCATCGACGGATAGAGCGCGTACGACTGGAACACCATCGCGATGTCGCGATCCTTCGGCAAGAGATCGTTGACGACCTTGCCGCCGATCCGGATCTCGCCCTTGGTGACGGTTTCGAGGCCGGCGATCATGTTGAGCAGCGTCGACTTCCCGCAGCCCGAACCGCCGACCAGAATCAGGAACTGGCCGTCCTCGATGTCGATGTCGACACCCTTCAGGACCGGCACCCCGTTCGGATAGGTCTTGTACACGTCACGGATGGAAAGGCTTGCCATGCTGTGAATCCTCTGTCTCTGGTGCGGCGTCGAGCGCCGCGTCGGTTCTGCTCGCCGCGCGGGACACGCCCGCGCGACCGGTTCGTTCGTCCGACCGGGCCGGTCGTCAGCCCTTCACCGCGCCCGCCGTCAGGCCGCGCACGAAGTAGCGACCGGCGATCACGTAGACGAGCAGCGTGGGCAGCGCGGCGATGATCGCGCCGGCCATGTCGACGTTGTATTCCTTCACGCCCGTCGACGTGTTCACGAGGTTGTTCAGCGCCACCGTGATCGGCATCGAATCGACGCCCGAGAACACGATGCCGAACAGGAAGTCGTTCCAGATCTGCGTGAACTGCCAGATCAGGCAGACCATGAAGATCGGCAGCGACACCGGCATCAGAATTCGCGTGAAGATCGTGAAGAAGCCCGCGCCGTCGATGCGGGCGGCCTTCACCAGCTCGGTCGGAATGCTCACGTAGAAGTTGCGGAAGAACATCGTCGTGAACGCGATCCCGTACACGACGTGCACGAGCACGAGGCCGGTGGTGGTGTTGGCGAGGCCGAGATAGCCCTCGACGCGCGCCATCGGCAGCAGGATCACCTGGAACGGGATGAAGCAGCCGACCAGCAGCAGCGTGAACAGCGCGTCGGCGCCGCGGAAGCGCCAGTGCGTGAGCACGTAGCCGTTGAACGCGCCGATCAGCGACGAGATCAGCACGGCCGGGATCACCATTTTCAGCGAGTTGAAGAAGAACGGTCGCATGCCGTCGCAGCGCACGCCGGTACAGGACGAGCCCCAGGCCTTGAGCCACGGATCGACCATCCAGTGCGTGGGCGGGGTCAGCAGGTTGCCGGTGCGCAGCTGGTCGAGATCCTTGAAGGAGGTCGACAGCATCACGTACAGCGGGAACAGGAAGTAGATCGCGAACAGGATCAGCACCGCGTAAATGACGGCGCGGCTTATCGTCATCTTAGGCTGCATTGCGGGTGCTCCTCGATTCCATATACATCAGCGGCACGAGCACCGCGACGACGGTCGCGAGCATTATCACCGACGAGGCCGCGCCGACGCCGAGCTGGCCGCGATTGAACGAATAGGTATACATGAACATGGCGGGCAGCGACGACGACGTGCCGGGGCCGCCGGTCGTCAGCGCAACCACCAGATCGAACGTCTTGATCGTGATGTGGCAGAGGATCAGCAGCACCGAGAAGAACACCGGGCGCATGCTCGGGATCACGATCTTGCGGTAGATGGTGGGCAGCGTCGCGCCGTCCACCTGGGCCGCCTTGAAGATCTCCCCGTCCACGCCGCGCAGGCCGGCCAGGAACAGCGCCATCACGAAGCCCGTGGATTGCCAGACGGCCGCGATCACCACGCAGAAGATCGCCTTGTCCGGATCGTCGAGCCAGTCGAACGAGAAGCGCGCCCAGCCCCAGTCGTGCAGCACCTTCTCCAGGCCGAGGCCCGGATTCAGGATCCACTGCCAGGCCGTGCCCGTCACGATGAACGACAGCGCCATCGGGTACAGAAACACGGCGCGCAGCGCGCCTTCGTTGCGAATGCGCTGGTCGAGCAGGATCGCGAGGAACAGCCCGAGCCCGACGCAGATCGCGATGAACGGGATGCCGAACCAGGCCAGGTTGGCAGCCGAGGTCCACCAGACGTCGTTCTGGAACAGGTCGGTGTAACGGTCGAAGCCGTCGAACGTGTAGTTGGGCAACAGTCGCGACTTGGTCAGCGACAGGTAGCCGGTAATGACGATGAAGCCGTAGATGAACACCATGGCGATCGCGATGCTGGGCGCGAGCACCAGCTTCGGTATCCAGCGATCGGCCAATGCCGAGAGCGGCGACGTGCGGCGGGCGACGTCGGCGCGGCCTGGTTCGTTTCCGCTGAGAGGGGCAGCCACTTGTTTCGACTCCTGGAACGGGGCGCCGGCCACCTGCGAACAGGCGCGCGGCATCGGGTACGGCGCGGACCGGCGGCAGCCGGCCCGTTTGCGACGGCGCGGGCCGTCGCCGGCCGCGCCCCACCCTCGCCGCATTACTTCACCTTCGCTGCCTTCGCGAGGGCGGCAACCGCGGTCTTCGGATCTTCCTGCGAGTTCATGAACTTGGTCACGACATCGCTGATCGCGCCGGCGGTGGCATCGTCCTGCGCCATGCCGTGCGCCAGCGACGGCACGTAGCCGCCGGCCTTCAGCGCGCCCTGCTCATCCGCGTAGGACTTATTCGCGCAGTCGTCGTACTTGTCCATCTTCACGCCCAGGCGCACCGGGATCGAGCCCTTCAGCAGGCTGAACTGCTCCTGGAAATCCGGCGTCATGATGGTCTTGGCGAGCGCGAGCTGGCCCGGCGTCGGCTTCTCCGAACCCTTCTGCTGGAAGAACACGAACGAATCGACGTTGAACGTGTAGGCCTTCGCGGTGCCCGGCACCGCCGCGCAGACGTAGTCCTTGCCCGCCTTCTTGCCGGCGCCTTCGAATTCGCCCTTCGCCCAGTCGCCCATGAACTGGACGCCGACCTTGCCGTTCATGACCATGGCCGTCGCCAGGTTCCAGTCGCGGCCGTTGCGGCCCGCGTCGAAGTAGCCCTGGATCTTGCGCACCGTGTTGAACACGTCGAGCATCTTCGGCGAGGTCAGCGTGCCCTGGTCGAGATCGACGATCGCCTTCTTGTAGAAATCGGCGCCTTCGGACAGCACGACGTCTTCCCACAGCGTCAGGTCCTGCCACGGCTGGCCGCCCATCGCGATCGGCTGGATGCCGGCGGCCTTCATCTTGTCGGCCATCTGGAAGAATTCCGGCCAGGTCGTCGGCACCTTGCCGCCGACCTTGTCGAGCGCGGCCTTGTTGATGTACATCCAGTTCACGCGGTGCACCGAGAACGGCGCGGCCACGTAATGACCCTTGTACTTGATGATCTTGTCGATTTCCGGCGGCAGGTTCTTGCTCCAGTCGCCCGCGACCGAATCGATGTTGACGAGCACGCCCTGGTCGGCCCAGTCCTGGATCAGCGGACCCTTGATCTGCGCGGTCGACGGCGCGTCGCCGCTGATCACCTTGGTCTTGAGCGCCGTCATGGCCGCCGCGCCCGCGCCGCCGGCCACCGCGAAGTCCTTCCACACGTAGCCCTGCTTCTGCAGGTCGTCCTTCAGCACGCCGACTGCCTTCGACTCACCACCCGACGTCCACCAGTGCAGCACCGTGACGTCTTCCGCTTGCGCCGAGGCGGCGCCGATCATCAGGCCTGCGGCGCACAGCGCGCCCATCATCGCGCGAATCTTCATTACGTATCTCCTCCGGATTGATTGAACCGACTCCTGGGGCTCCCGTTCGTGCGGGAGCCGTCTTGCCAACAAGCAGCGAAACGTCGCAACCGGGATATCACGCCGCGAACGACCGGACACGGTCGGGCCGTTGCCGGTCGCGGGCGCTCAGGGACTGACTGAGTGGATCGAAATTCAAAGACTTGTCTCCTCTGATCTGATGGTTCCGGTTGCGCCGCCGCGCGACTCCGAACCTCGGGGCCGTCGCGGACCGGCGCACGATGCATTTCGCCAATGTCCTTTAACATGCGGTCTCGGTGCGCTGCCGCACCGGACGTCCTGCAACGAAGAGCGCGCTTACCCGATATCTCGTGGGGGCTTCTTTTTCTTCGTTCAGGTCTACCCCTCGCGGCGGATTGTAGTTAAACTACAATTCAGTGTCAAAAATATTTTTATCGCACTACGGCTCCGGTTTCCGCCGTCCGCGCCCGTCGGAACGGCCTCGCACACCGGTGTCGATTTCATGCCGTGGCGCGGGCATTTCCAACCGGGCGGAGACAATGCACACCGATTCCAGCAGCTTCACCTTCGTTCTGTTCGGCGGCACCGGCGACCTGTCGATGCGCAAGATCCTGCCTGCGCTGTTCGAGGCTCACCGGGCCAACATGCTGGCCGAATCCGGGCGCATCGTCGGCGTCGCGCGCAACGACACCGATCGCGACGGCTACCACCGCTGGGTCGAGGAGCACGTCAAGCCGCATGCGAATAAGCCCGCCGGCGGCGCGTTCGACGACGCCGCATGGCAGCGCTTTCTGGCGCGCATCGATTACGTCAACCTCGATCTCGGCCGCCCGGAAGACTATCGCGTGCTGCGCGACGCCATCGGCGCGCTGCCGGGCACGCGCGTGTTCTATCTGGCCACCGGGCCGTCGCTGTTCGAGCCGATCTGCAAGGCGCTGGCCGGCGTGGGCCTGAACGAAGGCGCGCGCATCGTGCTCGAGAAGCCGCTCGGCTACGATCTCGCCTCGTCGAACGCGATCAACGACGCGGTCGGCGAAATCTTCGCGGAAGACCAGATCTACCGGATCGATCACTACCTCGGCAAGGAGCCGGTGCAGAACCTGCTCGCGCTGCGCTTCGGCAATGCGCTGTTCGAGCCGCTGTGGCGCCGCGACTGGGTCGAGAGCATCCAGATCACGATCGCGGAAGAGCTCGGCGTGGAAGCGCGCGGCGATTTCTACGACAACACCGGCGCGCTGCGCGACATGGTGCAGAACCACCTGCTGCAGCTGCTGTCGATCGTCGCGATGGAGCCGCCCCACTCGATGGATTCCGATTCGGTCCGCGACGAGAAGCTGCGCGTGCTGCGCGCGCTCAAGCCGATCGATCCGCGCGACATCAGCAAGGTGGCGGTGCGCGGCCAGTATCACGCCGGCACCATCAAGGGCCTGCCGGTGCCCGCCTACGCGACCGAACCGGGCGTGAAGGCCGACAGCACCACCGAAACCTATGTCGCGCTGAAGGTGGAAATCGAGAACTGGCGCTGGGCCGGCGTGCCGTTCTTCCTGCGCACCGGCAAGCGGCTCGCCGATCGGGTGGCCGAGATCGTCGTGAATTTCCGCGCGGTGCCGCATTCGGCGCTCGGCCCCAATGCGCTGCGCGCCGGCGCGAACCGGCTCGTGATCCGCCTGCAGCCGAACGAAACGATTCGCCTCTACTGCCTCGCCAAGCAGCCCGGCGAAGGCATGAATCTCGCGAGCGTCCACCTCGATCTGGCGTTCGACCAGTTCTTCAAGGAAGGCCAGATGGAGGCGTACCAGCGCCTGCTGCTCGACGTGATCAACGGCCGCCTCGCGCTGTTCGTGCGGCGCGACGAGCAGGAAGCCGCATGGCGCTGGGTCGAGCCGCTGCAGACCGAATGGCAGAAAACCCTGAAGCCGCCGAAGCCTTACGCGGCGGGCACCTGGGGGCCGGCTGCGGCGAGCGCGATGCTCGCGCAGCACGGCACCTGCTGGCTCGAAGAAGAGAACTGACACCGACACGACGCGCGGCGGGCCAAAAGCCGGCTCTTTTGAGTTTCGAGTGGGTGCTAAAGTGCCCGATTTGCACGCAAACGAAGGGTAGTCATGCATAGCAAGTTGTTCGAGACGGCTTTGGGTATCAGCAATCCGTGGTTCGTGAGTGGCGTCGATTTCGACGCGACCGCGAAGCAACTGACGGGCAACATCGATTTCGTTGCTGGCAGTCGCTTCCCGCACCCGGAGGTCGCCGGCGGCCATCGCGTACACGACACCGTCGTCAAGCGATACCGACACCTGAACTTCTTCCAGCACGATTGCTACCTCGAAGTGCGCACGCCTCGTATCAAGCTGCCCGACGGGCGCGTGGCGCTCGTCGAACCCGATTGGGCAGGCAAGCTCAAGGGCTTCACATTGCTGTTCGAGGCGATGGTCCTGATGCTGGCCCAGCAGATGCTGTTCACCACTGTTGCGCGCACCGTCGGTGAGTCCTGGCATCGCGTGCACGCCATTTGCAAGCGATACGTCGAACTGGCGCTCGCTGAAATCGACCTGTCCGACATGACGAATGTTGCCGTCGACGAAACGTCCTACAAGCGAGGACACAACTATCTGACACTCGTGGCTGATACGCTCGAACGCAAAGTCGTGTTCGTGACTGAAGGCAAGGATGCCGCCACGATCGATGCCTTTGTCGAGTGCCTGCGCGAACACGGTGGCGAGCCCGAGCAGATCACCTCGATCAGCATCGACATGTCGCCGGCGTTCATCAAGGGCGTCGAGACACACCTGCCGAACGCTCGCATTACGTTCGACAAGTTCCACGTCGTCGCTCATGCATCGAAAGCCGTGGATGAGATGCGACGAATCGAGCAGCGAACCGATCCGGAGCTCAAGGGGCTTCGCTGGCCGCTGCTGAAGGATCGCGATCGACTGAGCCCCGCGCAGCGCGCCGACCTCGATGGATTGATCGCGAACGTGACGACCAAGCGAACTGCCCGCGCCTGGCTCTATCGCGAGCCGCTCCGGGAGATTCTGGATCGCAAGCAGATCAATGTCGTCAGCGAGATGCTCGAGCAGTGGTGCGCCAACGTCATGCGCTCGAAGGTCGAGCCGATGAAGGACGTCGTGCGCATGATTCGCAAGCACTTAGCCGGCATCGTGGCCTGGACGCAGGCGCGTAGCCCAACGGCTTCCTGGAAGCCATCAACGGACTCTTCCAGGCCGCCAAGCGAAACACGCGGATACACCAACCTCACGACCATGCGGACCGTGCTGTTTCTGATCGCCGGCAAGCTCGACTTCTCGAAGATCAACCCGCATGTCGCGTAATCCACTCATTTTTCAAGAGAGCCCAAAAGCCCGCCGACCGCGCACCGCCGGAGCATCCCCGCATGACCACCGAATTCGATACAAGCAGCCTGGAGGAGAAGTGATCGAGCTTCACGCTTTCGAAAGCCCGCAAGCCCAGTGCGACGCGCTCGCACGGGCAGTCGGCGCGGCACTGCAAGCGCCGCTCGCCGAGCGCGCGCGGGCAACGCTCGCCGTCTCGGGCGGCACCAGCCCGCGCCCGTTCCTGCAGACGCTGTCGCACCACGCGCTCGACTGGGCGAAGGTCGACGTCACGCTGGTCGACGACCGCTGGGTGGCCGACGCCGACGGCGCCAGCAACGCCCAGTTGGTGCGCGACACGCTGTTGCAGAACGCGGCCGCCGGCGCGCGCTTCCTGCCGATCGTCGATACCGCCGCCGCGCTCGACGCGCACGTCGCTGCGCTGAACGCGAACCCGGCGTATGCGCTGCCGAACGTCGCCGTGCTCGGCATGGGCGAGGACGGCCACACCGCCTCGATCTTCGCCGATGCGCCCGAATGGGAACTGGCGATCACCACGCCGGCGCGCTACGTCGCCGTGCATCCGGGCGCCGCGCCGCATCCGCGCGTGAGCCTGTCGCTCAATGCGTTGCGTCGCGTCGATCGTCTCTTCCTGCTGATCGCGGGCGCGCGCAAGCGCGAGGTGCTCGAAGCCGCCGCCGCGGCACCGCAGCGCAACGCGATTTCCCAACTGGCCAACGACAAGGGGACCCAGCTCGATGTCTACTGGTGCGCAAACTAAGCCGGCTGCCGGCCAGCACGCCGACGGCCCGCGCCTGCTCGCCGACGTGGGCGGCACGAACGCGCGCTTCGCGCTCGAAACCGGCCCCGGCGAAATCACGCAGATCCGCGTGTATCCGGGCGCAGATTACCCGACGCTGACCGACGCGATCCGCAAGTATCTGAAAGACGTCAAGATCGACCGCGTCAATCACGCCGCGATCGCCATCGCCAACCCGGTCGACGGCGACCAGGTGCAGATGACCAACCACGACTGGAGCTTCTCGATCGAGGCCACGCGCCGCGCGCTCGGCTTCGACACGCTGCTCGTGGTCAACGATTTCACCGCGCTCGCGATGGCGCTGCCGGGCCTGACCGACGCGCAGCGTCAGCAGGTCGGCGGCGGCACGCGCCGCCAGAACAGCGTGATCGGCCTGATGGGGCCGGGCACCGGCCTCGGCCTGTCTGGGCTGATTCCGGTCGACGACCGCTGGATCGCGCTCGGCAGCGAAGGCGGCCATGCCAGCTTCGCGCCGATGGACGAGCGCGAGGATCTGGTCATGCAGTACGCGCGCAAGAAATGGCCGCATGTGTCGTTCGAGCGCGTGTGCGCCGGACCGGGCATCGAGATCATCTATCGCGCGCTCGCGGGCCGCGACAAGAAGCGCGTGGCCGCCGGCGTCGGCACGCCCGAGATCGTCGATCGCGCGCACGAAGGCGATGCGCTCGCGCTCGAAGCGGTGGACGTGTTCTGCGCGATCCTCGGCACGTTCGCCGGCAACCTCGCGGTCACGCTGGGCGCGCTCGGCGGCGTGTACGTGGGCGGCGGCGTGGTGCTCAAGCTCGGCGACCTGTTCCTGAAGTCGCGCTTTCGCGAGCGCTTCGAATCGAAGGGCCGCTTCTCCGATTACTGCGCGAACATCCCCACCTACCTGATCACGGCCGATTATCCGGCGTTCCTCGGTGTCTCGGCGATCCTCGCGGAGCGGTTGTCGAACCGCTCGGGCGGCGCGTCCTCGGCCGTGTTCGAGCGGATTCGCCAGATGCGCGACGCGCTCACCCCGGCCGAACGCCGCGTGGCCGATCTCGCGCTGAACCATCCGCGCTCGATCATCAACGATCCGATCGTCGACATCGCCCGCAAGGCCGACGTCAGCCAGCCGACCGTGATCCGCTTCTGCCGCTCGCTCGGCTGCCAGGGCCTGTCCGACTTCAAGCTGAAGCTGGCCACCGGCCTGACCGGCACGATTCCGATGAGCCGCAGCCAGGTGCACCTCGGCGACACGGCCACCGATTTCGGCGCGAAGGTGCTCGACAACACGGTGTCCGCGATCCTGCAGTTGCGCGAGCACCTGAATTTCGAGCACGTCGAGCGGGCGATCGAGATCCTCAACGGCGCGCGCCGCATCGAGTTCTACGGGCTCGGCAATTCGAACATCGTCGCGCAGGACGCGCACTACAAGTTCTTCCGCTTCGGCATCCCGACCATCGCCTACGGCGACCTGTACATGCAGGCCGCGTCGACCGCGCTGCTCGGCAAGGGCGACGTGATCGTGGCGGTGTCGAAATCGGGCCGCGCGCCCGAGCTGCTGCGCGTGCTCGATGTGGCGATGCAGGCCGGCGCAAAGGTAATCGCGATCACGTCCAGCAACACGCCGCTCGCCAAGCGCGCTACGGTGGCGCTCGAAACCGACCATATCGAGATGCGCGAATCGCAGCTGTCGATGATCTCGCGCATCCTGCATCTGGTCATGATCGACATCCTCGCGGTGGGCGTCGCGATCCGCCGCGCCGCGCCGAACGCCGAGATCAACGAGGCGGTGACGCAGGCCAAGGCGCGCGCGGGCGACGACGAATCGTCCGACGTGCTCGACTGGCTCAGCCACGGCGTGGCGCCGACCGCCGCGCGCGACTGAGCGGCCGCATCGTTCCGACCGGGCCGCATGCAAAAAGGGGCTGGCGCTTTCGGGCGCCAGCCCCCTTTCCTCATCGGCGCGCCGAATGCCGGTGCGCTCAGTCGCCGCGCACCGGGCGGCCATGCCAGCGCAGCACGAGCCGCCGGCCGACGAAGCAAAGCGCGCCGGTGATCGCGATCGTCACGCCCATGCCGAACGGCGTGCCGTCGGCGAGCAAGCCGACCACCGCGCCGAGCCCGAGCTGCATCGCGCCGAACAGCGCGACCGCCGCGCCCGCGTTGTGCGGGTAGCGCAGCATCAGGTCGGTCGAGCAGTTGGCCGACAGCAGCCCGACGGTGCGCGTCAAGGTAGTTGTCGCCTCTGTCATGCAACTTCAGCCTGCTTACGAACCCTGATCCCGGCCTCGTGGACGATTGCGTCGCGCTCCGGGTTGAGCGCGACGGTGCCGAGCGGCGTCCAATTGCGTGTCTGGCCCGACCAGCGGGCCGGATGGCGTTTGCGGGCCGCCAGATACACTTCATGCCGTGCGGCCAGAATCGCGACATCCTCGCCAGCATGTCGCTGCGCCGGCGTGACGTAACGGATGCCGCTGTGCCGATGTTCGTTGTTGTACCAGTGCACGAAGCGCATCGACCATTGCCGCGCGGCGTCCAGATCGGCAAAGCCGTGTGCCGGGAACTCGGGCCGGTACTTGGCTGTGCGGAACAGCGATTCAACGAACGCGTTGTCGTCACTCACGCGCGGTCGCGAGTACGAGGGCTTCACGCCGAGCCAGTGGAGCATCGCCAGCACCGTCGTGGCCTTCAGCGTAGAACCGTTGTCACCG
>WNEB01000079.1 GCA_009914575.1 Burkholderia gladioli | reverse complement strand
TCAAATTCTGGGGCGTGACGCCGAGCTACGCCTTCGTCGCCGAGCCGCAGACCAACGGCGTCGCCGAGCGCTTCAATCGGACCATGAAGGAGCAAGCTATCCACGGGCATCTGTTCAAAAACGTAGACGAGGTACGGGCTGCCGTCGGCGCGTTCAAGGATCGATACAATCGCGAATGGCGCCTCGAGAAACTGGGCTTCAAATCACCTCTCGAAGCCCGTCAGGCCAGCCTCTTGAAGTTCGCGGCCTGATCGCAAAACCGTGTCTAAAAAACCGGATCCGCTACAGGCCTTCGACGCGCCAGCCGAGCCGGCCGCCGTTGCGGCGCCGGTAATAGAGCATCAGCGCCACCGCGATCGCGCCCGCTTCCAGCGCCCAGAGCCAGCCGTAGCTGGCCGGCGCGGCGGCGGCGCGCACCAGCAGCCAGACCAGCAGCGCCTTGCCGAGCGCGGCGAACATGCTCGCGATCAGTTGCGGCTTGCTGTACGTCATGCTTTGCAGCCAGGCATTGACCACCCCGACGAACGGCTCGCGCAGCACCATCGTCACGGCCAGCCCGGCCAGCATCGCGCCCACCAGCGGATCGACGAAGCCGGCCGCGATGCCCCCCAGGTCAGGCCGAGCTCCGCCACCTCCACCGAGAAGCGCAGTGCGAAAGCGCTGCCAAGCACCGCGCCGAGCTGGGCGGGCGGGCGCTGGACGATGGTGGGCACGAGAATTTCGGCGCCGCATACCCAGGTGTGCGGGGCGAGCACCAGCAGCAGCGTGTTCGCGTACTGCCACTTGCCGAACGCGTCGGGGCCGAGCGCGCGCCAGCAGGCCGCTGATCGCGATCGCGACGCCGCTGGGTCAGGCGTTCGAGGCCGAGCCAGACGAGATTCCGGGCGGCCCGGGCGACATCGGGTTCGCGATGCGCGAAGCTTCAGCATGAAAAAATTCGAACGAAAATGGGGGCGACGCCGGTTCGGCCCGGCATGCCGATTTTCTAATTTGCGGCGCTGAAACATCCACGCATTAGAATGAGCGGCTTGCGGTCGAAGCCCGGTCGCCTGTAAGCGGCCTGCCGCGCTGAGCGGTCGGGTCGAAACCAGCGATTATAAGTTGTCCGGGTTCCAACCCGACATTCACGGGGAGCGTGCCGCCGCCCGTTCGGGCGCAGGCGGCGTGCCGGTCGGGCCGGTGCACGATGCGGAGCCAATTTTTCCAAGCACGACAGAGAGTGAATCGATGATTTCCCAATCCATTTTCAAGGCGTACGACATTCGCGGTGTGATCGGCAAGACGCTCGATGCGGCCACCGCCGGCTCCATCGGCCAGGCATTCGGCAGCGAAGTGCGCGCCCAGGGCGGCGACGCCGTGGTGGTGGCGCGCGACGGTCGCCTGTCCGGCCCGGAACTGATCGGCGCGCTGTCGGACGGCCTGCGCGCGGCAGGCGTGGATGTGGTCGACGTCGGCATGGTGCCGACGCCGGTCGGCTACTTCGCGGCCAGCGTGCCGCTGCTGCTGGCCGGCGGCGAGCGTCGCGTCGATTCGTGCATCGTCGTGACGGGCAGCCACAATCCGCCCGACTACAACGGCTTCAAGATGGTGCTGCGCGGCGCGGCGATCTACGGCGAGCAGATCCAGGCGCTGTACCGCCGCATCGTCGAGGGCAAGTTCTCCGAAGGCAGCGGCAGCTACGAGCAGCACGACGTGGCGGACGCCTACCTGCAGCGCATCGTCGGCGACATCAAGCTCGCGCGCCCGCTGAAGATCGTCGTCGATCCCGGCAACGGCGTGGCCGGCGAACTCGCGCCGCGCCTGTTCAAGGCGCTCGGCTGCGAGCTGGTCGAACTGTTCACCGAAATCGACGGCACGTTCCCGAACCACCACCCGGATCCGGCGCGCCCGCAAAACCTCCAGGACGTGATCCGCGCGCTGAAGAAAACCGATGCCGAGATCGGCTTCGCGTTCGACGGCGACGGCGACCGCCTCGGCGTCGTCACGAAGGACGGCCAGATCATCTACCCGGATCGCCAGATGATGCTGTTCGCCGAGGAAGTGCTGTCGCGCAACCCGGGCGCGCAGATCATCTACGACGTGAAGTGCACGCGCAACCTGGCGCTGTGGATCCGCGAGAAGGGCGGCGAACCGCTGATGTGGAAGACGGGCCACTCGCTCGTGAAGGCCAAGCTGCGCGAAACCGGCGCCCCGCTGGCCGGCGAGATGAGCGGCCACGTGTTCTTCAAGGATCGCTGGTACGGCTTCGACGACGGCCTCTACACCGGCGCGCGCCTGCTCGAGATCCTGGCCCGCGAGACCGACCCGAGCGCGCTGCTCAACGGCCTGCCGAACGCGGAATCGACGCCCGAGCTGCAACTGAAGCTCGAGGAAGGCGAGAACGTCGCGCTGATCGAGAAACTGCGCGCGAACGCCAAGTTCGACGGCGCCGACGAGATCGTCACGATCGACGGCCTGCGCGTCGAATATCCGGACGGCTTCGGCCTCGCGCGTTCGTCGAACACCACGCCGGTCGTGGTGCTGCGCTTCGAGGCGAATACCGCCGAAGCGCTGGCGCGCATCCAGGACGATTTCCGCCGCGCGCTGACGACCGCGAAGCCCGACGCCAAGCTGCCGTTCTAAGCGGGCAGGGCAACGGAGCGGCCCGCCGTGCGACCGCTCCGGTTCGCGCCCGCTTCGTGCCTTCCCGAATCCTTCCGCCGTATCCCGTTTACGGGATAAGCCCGCCGACGCGATAAAATCGCGTCTTTGGGTCCGTACCGGCCTGTCCCGGTTTTTTTCAGCGTGCAAAAAATTCTGATCGTGCGCGTGTCGTCGCTTGGCGACGTCGTGCACAACATGCCGGTGATCGCCGACATCCACCGGCGCCATCCGGACGCGCAGATCGACTGGCTCGTCGAGGAAGGCTTCGTCGAGCTCGTGAAGCTCGTGCGCGGCGTGCGCCGCGTGCTGCCGTTCTCGCTGCGGCGCTGGCGCAAGTCGCTCGGCAGCGCGCAGCCCTGGCGCGAGATCCGCGCCTTCCGCCGCCAGATCGCCGGCGAACATTACGACCTCGTGATCGACTGCCAGGGCCTGATCAAGAGCGCCTGGGTGGCGAGCTGGGCCCGCGGCCCGCTGGTCGGGCTCGGCAATCGCACCGACGGCGCCGGCTACGAATGGCCGGCGCGCTTCTTCTACCGCCGCCGCGTGCCGATCGCGCCGCGCACCCATGTGGTCGAGCGCTCGCGCCAGCTGGTGGCGGCCGCGCTCGGCGATCCGGCGCCGGCGCCCGAGGGCGAACTCGAGTTCGGCCTTGATACGCATCAGGCCGCGCGGGCACTCGCCGCGACCGATCTGAATCTTCTGGTACCCTACGTCGTCTTCGTCCACGCGACGTCCCGCGCCGACAAGCAATGGCCCGACGCCGCCTGGATCGAGCTGGGCCAGACGCTGGTGCGGCGCGGCGCGTCGCTGGTGCTGCCGTGGGGCAGCGAAGCCGAGCGCGCAACCAGCGAGCGGCTTGCGAAGGAGTTCGGCGCGGTCGCGATCGTGCCGCCGAAGCTGTCGCTGCCCGCCGTGGTCGGGCTGATAGACGGCGCGGCGGCCACCGTGGGCGTGGATACGGGCCTCGTGCATATCGCCGCGGCGCTCAAGCGGCCCACCGTCGAACTGTACAATTTCGCGACCGCGTGGCGCACGGGCGGCTACTGGTCGCCGAACGTCGTCAATCTCGGCTCGGCCGGCGCGCCGCCCACCCTGTCTCAGGTGAAGGGCGCGCTCGCGTCGTTCGGCCTCCTGTAACGGTGCGATCATGACCGAATCCCTGCCGGGCGCGCAGCCCGGATCCCAGATCCTCGATATCGAATCGGCCGACTGGCACGGGCAGCAGCTGTCCCTGCCGCGCGAGCAACTGCTGGCGGCGGTCGAAACCGGCAAGGTGCTGTATTTCCCGAACCTGCGGTTCGCGATCGAGGGCGGCGAGGAAGCGCTGCTCGATCCGGCGCTGGCCGATCCGCAGCGCAAGAACATCAGCCTCGCGCCGAACGGCGGCGCGATCGCCGGCGTGCTCGGCTACGCCGTCACGCAATCGGCCGTGCGCGCGCTGGTGGCGCGCTATCAGCAGCAGGCGGTCGCGCTCGTCGACGGCCTGTTCCCCGAATATCGCGGCAAGATGCGCGTCGCGCCCACCAGCCTGCGGCTGCGCCAGGTCGAGACGCGCGAAACCTCGTGGCGCAAGGACGACAGCCGGCTGCACGTCGACGCGTTCCCGTCGCGGCCCAACTACGGCGAGCGCATCCTGCGCGTGTTCGCGAACGTGAACCCGAACGGCGTGCCGCGCGTGTGGCGCGTCGGCGAGCCGTTCGAGGATGTCGCCAAGCGCTTCCTGCCGTCGATCCGCCCGCAGCTGCCGGGCTCGGCGTGGCTGCTGAACCTGCTGCACGTCACGAAGTCGAAACGCAGCGCCTACGACCATCTGATGCTGCATCTGCACGACGCGATGAAGGCCGACCTCGGCTATCAGCAGGATTGCCCGCAGCAAACCATGCCGTTCCCGCCGGGCTGCGTCTGGATCTGCTTCTCGGATCAGACTTCGCACGCGGTGATGTCGGGGCAGTTCATGATGGAACAGACGTTTTTCCTGCCGGTCGGCGCGATGGCGCGACCGGAATGCGCACCGCTCGGCATTCTCGAGCGGCTGCAGCGGCGCGCGCTCGTCTGAGCGGTCGCGCAAGGCACGGAGCAGATCACGGTGGTGTCGTGTTGAGAGCGGTGTATCGCGCGCTTTGGTGGATCGTCGCGCCCGCCGCGGTGCTGCGTCTGATGTGGCGTTCGCTTCGCGAACGCGGCTATCGCGAGCATATCGGCGAGCGGTTCGGGCATGTCGGGCCGGCCATGCGCGCGCTGCGCGGTCCGGACGATCCGGCGCCGCTGATCTGGGTGCATGCGGTGTCGGTCGGCGAGACGCGCGCGGCGCAGCCGCTGATCGACGCGCTGCTGGCGGCGCGGCCCGACGCGAAGCTGCTGATCACGCACATGACGCCGGGCGGTCGTGCCGCCGGCGAGCAGCTGTTCGGCGCGCGCGTGCTGCGCTGCTATCTGCCGTACGACATGCCGCATCTGGTGCGCCGCTTCCTGCGCGCGTGGCGCCCCACGCTCGGCCTCGTGATGGAAACCGAGGTGTGGCCCACGCTGATCGACGAATGCCGGCGCGCCGACGTGCCGCTTGTGCTGACCAACGGTCGCATGTCGGCGCGTTCGTTCCGGCGCGCCTCGCGCTTCGGCCCGGTCGTGCGCGAGGTGTTCGGCGGGTTCTCGCGCGTGCTCGCGCAAAGCCCGGCCGATGCGGAGCGGCTCGGCGCGCTCGGCGCGCGCAACGTGGCCGTGCTCGGCAACCTCAAGTTCGACATGACCACGCCGCCCGAACTGGCCGCGCGCGGCCGTGCCTGGCGCGAGGCGATCGGCGCGCGGTCGGTGTGGGTGGCGGCCAGCACGCGCGAGGGCGAGGAGGCGCTGGTGTTGCGCGCGTTCGCGACCATGAAGACGCCGGGCGCGCTGCTGATGCTGGTGCCGCGTCATCCGCAGCGCTTCGACGACGTGGCCGCGCTGGCCGAGCGCGAGGGGTACGCGGTGGCGCGCCGCTCGGCGCTGTGGCCGCCGGGCGCGGCGACCGCGGCCAGCGGCGCGAGCGAGCCGGTGCCGACCGAGGTCGCGGTGCTGCTCGGCGATTCGATGGGCGAGCTGGGCGCGTATTACGCGGCGACCGACGCGGCGTTCATCGGCGGCAGCCTGTTGCCGCTTGGCGGCCAGAATCTGATCGAGGCGTGCGCCGTGGGCGTGCCGGTGCTGATCGGGCCGCACGTGTTCAACTTCACGCAGGCGACGGCCGATGCGGTGGCCGCGGGCGCGGTCGAGCAGGTTCAGGATCCCGAAGCCTTGGCGGCGGCGCTCGACGCGCTGTTCGCCGATCCGGCGCGGCGCACCGCGATGGGCGCGGTCGGTGCCGCGTTCGCCGCGCGCCATCGCGGCGCGACGGCGCGCACGGTGGACGTGCTCACTGCGCTGCTGCCCGCGGTACACGACGACGAACCGGCCTGACGTCTTCGCAGCGCGGCGGCGCAAGGCCCGCCGCGCTGCGTCGCGGGCGGCGCACTACGCCGTCAGCAATCCCTTCTTCTCGATGAACGCGATGACGTCGGCCACGCCGTCGAGCGCCTTCAGGTTCGTCATCACGTACGGGCGCGCGCCGCGCATCTTCTTCGTATCCGACGCCATCACGTCGAGATTCGCGCCCACCAGCGGCGCGAGATCGGTCTTGTTGATCACGAGCAGATCGGACTTGGTGATGCCGGGCCCGCCCTTGCGCGGAATCTTCTCGCCGCCGGCCACGTCGATCACGTAGATCGTCAGGTCCGACAGCTCGGGGCTGAACGTGGCCGCAAGGTTGTCGCCGCCCGATTCGATGAAGACGATGTCGGCGTCGGGGAAGGGCGTTGTTGCATAAATCGAGTGTGAGGATGCAATAGCATCGACGGGCATAATTTCAGGCGATACGAACGGATTGCGGACGAGCGAGGCCCGCCATACGGTTGATGACGCCGACGCGAACGGAGACCTCGGTCGCCTGCGAGTCGATGTGACGCGCCCAGAGACAGTTGCCGGTGAGGATCTTGAACCGATACATCGCATTCTCGGCAAGCGATCGCCGGTGGTAGCCACTGTCTTGCTTCCATTCTCGACGACCGTCACGGGCAATTGCATCAACCGCGCCATTACGCCACGCCGCACCGGGCAT
>WNEB01000078.1 GCA_009914575.1 Burkholderia gladioli | reverse complement strand
GTGTATGTCCTTGCGCATTTTCTTGTCAAAAATTAGGCAGTTACTCTGGAATCTGACTTGATAGGAGGCTGGCCCCGCGACCGTTGCGCGTAAACGTCAACGGATCTCGCTCGATTTATGCAACAACGCCACCAGCTTGATGAGCGCACGGGCTTCGCGCTTGCCGCGCGCGCCGTCACGGTCGCCTAGCCGGGTCGCGAGTTCGAGCCCGCCGGCGCCGCCGCCTACGATGATGAAACGATGCATTCGATCCCCCGGCATTGATTTCAGGAGTGCATACGATTGTGTGCGCGGCGATTTCGAAATGAACCCGGAAACGTCGTCGCCACCGCATGCTTCCGCATCATGCCTGATAAGGCGGGCGGCTGCCGCGAGCCGCCGGTCGAACGCGCGGCGCACCGGAGCGCGCCGCGCGGCGAATCAGTGCGCTTCCTCCCAGTTGCTGCCGGCGCCCACTTCGGCCACCAGCGACACCTTAAGCTTCGCCACGCCGGCCATCATCTCGGGCAGCTTCTTGCGCACCGTCGAGAGCTCGTCCTCGGGCACTTCGAGCACCAGTTCGTCGTGCACCTGCATGATCATGCGCGACCGCAGGCCGTCGCGGTCGAGCCAGCCATCGACGGCGATCATCGACAGCTTGATCAGGTCGGCCGCGGTGCCCTGCATCGGCGCATTGATGGCCGCGCGTTCGGCGGCCTGACGGCGCGGGCCGTTGCCGCCGTTGATCTCGGGCAGCCAGAGCCGGCGGCCGAACACGGTTTCGACGTAGCCGTTGTCCTTGGCCGAGGCGCGCGTGGTGTCCATGTAGTTCGCCACGCCCGGATAGCGCGCGAAATAGCGGTCGATGTAGAGCTTGGCCGCGTCGCGCGTGATGCCGAGGTTCGAGGCGAGGCCGAACGCGCTCATGCCGTAGATCAGGCCGAAATTGATGACCTTGGCGATACGGCGCTGATCGTTGCTGGCTTCGAGCGGCGTCACGCCGAACACCTCGGCGGCTGTCGCGCGGTGGATGTCCTCGCCCTGCGAGAACGCGCGCAGCAGCGATTCGTCGCCGGAGATGTGCGCCATGATGCGCAGTTCGATCTGCGAGTAGTCGGCCGACACGATCTTGCAACCCGGCGACGCGATGAACGCCTCGCGAATGCGGCGACCCTCGGCCGTGCGCACCGGAATGTTCTGCAGGTTCGGATCGTTCGACGCGAGGCGGCCCGTCACGGCCACAGCCTGCGCGTAGTTGGTGTGGACGCGCCCCGTGCTCGCGTTGATCATGCGCGGCAGCTTGTCCGTGTAGGTGGATTTCAGCTTCGACAGGCCGCGATGCTCGAGCAGCAGCTTCGGCAGCGGGTAATCCTCGGCGAGCTTCTGCAGCACTTCCTCGTCGGTGGACGGCGCGCCGCTCGGCGTTTTCTTGACGACCGGCAAGCCGAGCTTCTCGAAGAAGATCTGGCCGATCTGCTTCGGCGAGCCGAGGTTGAATTCGCCGCCGGCCAGTTCGTAGGCTTCGCCCTCAAGCTGGATCAGGCGCGTCGCGATCTCGCTGCTCTGCTTGACGAGCCGCTCGCTGTCGATCAGCACGCCGGTACGCTCCATCTTGCGCAGCACCATCGCCACCGGCAGCTCGATCTCGGCATATACGCGCTTGAGCCCCGCCTCGCGCGCGACGTGCGGGTACATCGCGCGATGCAGTTGCAGCGTGATGTCGGCATCCTCGACCGCATAGGCCGCGGCCGCGTCGAGCGCCACTTCGTCGAAACCGATCTGCTGCGCGCCCTTGCCCGCCACCTCCTCGTACTTGATCGTCTTCACGCCGAGATGGCGCAGCGCGAGGCTGTCCATGTCGTGCGTGCGATGGGATTCGAGCACGTAGGATTCGAGCAGCGTGTCGTGCTCGATGCCGTTCAGCGCGATGTCGTAGTTCGCCAGCACCTGCGCGTCGTACTTCAGATGCTGGCCGACCTTCTTGCGCTCGGCGCTTTCGAGCCACGGCTTGAGCTTCGCCAGCACTTCGTCGCGCGGCAGTTGCTCGGGCACGTCCGGGCCGCGGTGCGCGACCGGAATGTAGGCAGCGCTGCCCGGCTCGGTCGACAGCGAAATGCCGACGACCTGCGCGACCATCGGATCGAGCGAGGTGGTTTCGGTATCGAACGAGGTCAGTTCGGCGGCATCGATCTTCGCGAGCCACGCATCGAACTGCGGCCAGGTCTGCACGGTTTCGTAATGGCGTTCGACCGCCGCTGCGGCCGGCACCGGTTCGGCGCCGTCGCCGGCCGCCTCGTCGCCGTTCGCGCTGCCGGCAGCGGGCGCGGCCTCGAGCTCGCGCCGCCAGGTCTTGAAGCCGTTCGCCTCGAAGATCGGCAGCAGCGCGTCGCGCGCTTCGGCTCCGGTTGCGAGCGAGGCTTCGATCGTCTCGACCTGCGGCTTCAGCTCGCAGGCCGTTTCGACCGTCACGAGCTTGCGCGCGAGCGGCAGGAAATCGAGCGCGCGGCGCAGGTTGTCGCCCACCACGCCCTTGATCTCGGCCGCGTGCTCGACGATGCCGTCGAGCGTTTCGTATTGCGTCAGCCACTTCACGGCCGTTTTCGGGCCGCACTTCTCGACGCCCGGCACGTTGTCCACCGTGTCGCCGATCAGCGAGAGGTAATCGACGATGCGCTCCGGCGGCACGCCGAACTTGCCGATCACGCCGTCGCGGTCGAGCACTTCGTTGGTCATCGTGTTGACGAGCGACACCCGGCTCGTCACGAGCTGCGCGAGATCCTTGTCGCCGGTCGAGATCACGACCTTCATTCCGCGCGCTTCGGCGGCGTGCGCCAGCGTGCCGATCACGTCGTCGGCCTCGACGCCTTCGATCATCAGCAGCGGCCAGCCGAGCGCGCGCACGGCCTCGTGAATCGGCTCGATCTGCAGCGCGAGATCGGCCGGCATCGACGGGCGGTTCGCCTTGTATTCGGTATAGAGATCGTCGCGGAAGGTTTTGCCCTTCGCATCGAACACGCACGCGCTATACTCCGCTGTAACTTCCTTGCGCATGCGGCGCAGCATGTTGATGATGCCGTAGAGCGGACCGGTCGGTTGACCGTCCGGTCCGCGCAAATCGGGCATTGCGTGGTAAGCCCTATAGAGATAGCTCGAACCATCAACCAACAGCAGGGTCTTACCTTCCAGGTTCTGTTCTTCAGGCATTATGAATAAGAGAAAAGTGATTCCGAGCTTGCGTTCGCTGGCAGATCAAGAACGCGGGACAGCAAAGAAAGCCCGCGCTTCGTGGCAGATGTTCACGATTATGGCAGAGTTTATCGAGGCGACCGAGTACCTCTCGGAGATCCGCCCTGCCGTCAGCATCTATGGTTCCGCGCGTCTGAAAGCCGAGTCGCCGCACTATCAGCTGGCCGCGCAAATCGCGCGCAAGCTGTCCGATGCGGGCTTCGCCGTGATCTCCGGCGGCGGTCCCGGCATCATGGAAGCGGCCAACAAGGGCGCGCATGCGGGCAAGGCGCCGTCGGTCGGCCTGAACATCGAATTGCCGCACGAACAATCGGGCAACAACTACCAGGACATCTCGCTGCGCTTCCGCCATTTCTTCACGCGCAAGGTCACGTTCGTGAAGAACTCCGACGCGGTGGTGGTGATGCCGGGCGGCTTCGGCACGCTCGACGAACTGTCCGAAGTGCTCACCCTGATCCAGACCAAGAAGTCTCGCCTCGTGCCGATCATCCTGGTCGGCAGCGAGTTCTGGCAGGGGCTGCTGCAATGGTTCCGCGATCAGTTGATTCCGATGGGCCTGATCAATCCGGCCGACATGGATCTGATGCAGGTGATCGACGATCCCGATCAGGTGCTCGAAGCCGTGCTCGCGTTCTACGAAGATACCGGCGAGGAAGGCGAAGCGCAGGAAGAGGCGCAGCCCGAACGCGACGATCGCCGCGACGACGACCGCATGTTCTATCTGTAAGCCGCCGCGCCTCGCGGCGCGTCAAAGGAAAACGCCTCTCTTGAATTTCGAGTAGGTGGATTTTTCCGGGTCAAGGGCGGGCGAAGCCCGGTGCAGCGAACCTTTGATGCGGAGAAATCTACGAGCACGCTTGAGGGCTCGGGCCAGGCAAAGCCTGCGCCGCCTGGCCCCCGAGCCCGTCCGGCGGCGAGGACTTCCCCGCCTTGGGGTGGGGCTAGGGGTGGGGAGATACCGTTTTGCGACGTAGGTTTTCGTACCCCGGCGGCCCTTTTAACCCACTCAAATTTCAAGAGAGCCAGAAAAACGGGCGACGCCGAAAGCGTCGCCCGTTTTTCGTTCGAGGCGCGATAGTTCGCAGTGCTTGCGTTGCGGCGCGCCCCTAGCCTGCCGCGCGCTCAGCTCGCGCGGCGCACCGCCGCGACGTTGCGCCGCGCGAGCGGGCCGTCGTCGCCCTGCAGATCGCCGATCAGGCGTTGCAGCAGCGCGATCTGGCCAACCGCATCCATTTCGAGTTGCGCGAGCTTCTCGCGCGGCGGCAGCGGATGGCGCGCCGGCACGCGGCCGGTCGCGAGCATCGCGTCGATGTCGTCGCTGGCCGACGCCACCCACTCCACAAGATCCACCTCCATGCGCGGGCCGTGCACGCTGAGACGCAAGTGCGCGGCCGTGCCGGCCATCCGGCGCAGCAGGCCGAGCACGGTCGAGGCGACCGTGTCGAAACGCGTGTCGTCGAGCCGTTCGAGACGGATCCGGTTGAACGCTTCCTCGGCGTTGTTGCTGGCCAGGCCGGCCTCGCGGCGCAGCCGTTCGGCCTCGCGGTTCGCGCGCCCCGGCGCCTCGATCGCGTCGACCAGATAGCGCAGGTTCGCGGAGATCGCCGATGCCAGCTGGCCGCGAATGTCGATCTGCTCGCGCGTCGGCCACAGGAGGAAGGTTGCCGCCAGCGCGATCACGCAGCCGAACACGTTGTTGCCGAGCCGCGTCAGCGCATAGGCCAGCTCGTTCGCGGTCGGCGTGGCGAAGTCGGCCACCAGCACGAAAGTGGGCGTGAGGAACAGCACGAACAGGCTGTAGCTGACCGGGCGCAGCGCCATCGTCGCGCAGACCAGCGGAAACACGGCAAGCGAAATGCCGATCGGCGAATGCACGGCCAGCCCGATCGCGGCCGCCAGCAGGCCGCCGACGATGCTGCCCGCGGCGCGCTCCACGCTGCGCGGCCAACTGCCCGCGATCGACGGTTGCAGGATCAGCAGCGTCGCCATCGTCGTCCAATAGCCGAACGGCACGCCGAGCAGCCGCACCACCAGGAAGCCGAGCGTGGTGGCCACCGCGACGCGTGCGGCATGACGCAGCCCGATCGATTTCCACGACAGGTTCGCGCGCAACGTCACCCAGGCGCGCTCCAGCACCGAGCGCAACGCACGCGGCCAGCTCTGTTTCTGACGCGGCGCCTGCGTCACGTCGGATGGATCGGGTTCGAGCTGCAGCGCCATCGTCATGGATTCGCCGAGCGCCGCGTCGAGGCCGCGCGCGAAGCGGCGCAGCCGGCGTTGCAGCACGTCGGGTCGCTCCCACGGCGCGGCGTCGATCGCGTCGCCGACACGCCTCAGCAACTCGGCGATGCCGGCCAGCACGCGCGCCGCGCGCGCCGGATCGCGCAAGGTCTGACGACCGCGCTGGCAGACGCCCGCCACCGCGATCAGATGCGCGAACCAGCGCTCGCCCTCGGCCACGGCGATCAGCAGGTTCGCATACGATTCGCGGCGGTCGGTCTTGGCCACCGGCATGCGCGCCAGCGTGCGGCGCGAGGCTTCGAGCGCGGCGCGCGCGTCGGAGCGATATTTCGAGGCGTGCATTTCCCAGGCGCGCTGCGTCTGCGCCGGGTCCGACAGCAGCCGCGACGCGTCATGCGCGATATCGGCGAGCCGCACATACACGCCGCGCACGACCGCGCGCCCCTGCGCGAACGGATGAATGCGCCAGACGGTCAGGCTCAGCACGATCGCGAACACGCAACCGCCGAAATACACGCCAAGGAACGCGAGGCCCGCGCGCCAGTCGTGCATCGGACGATCGGCCATCACCACGCAGGCGGTTGCGGCGAGGATGGTGACCTGCGCCGTGGCCGCGCCCCAGATGCGACCGAGCGCGCCGAGCGAGGTGAACGCCAGCACGGCAAGCAGCGCGACCAGCGTGCCGGCGCCCGAGGCGAACGCCGTCGCCCCGCCGCACACGGCCGACAGCGCCGCGAAGCTCGCCATCGACGCGAAACGCGTGCGGTTCGAGCCAGCCGCATCGGCCAGGCAAGTCCAGAACGCGCCGATCGCCGCCCAGGCGAAATCGGGTTCGTGCAGCAGATTGCCGATCACCAGCATAGCGGTCGAGGCGCAGGCTGCACGCAGCCCTTCGGACAGGCTGGCATCGTTGACCGCGAACGACCCCATCCACAACGGTCGCCGGCGGGACCACGAGCCCGCGAGGACATTGAGATTTTTCAGGCGGGCCGCGACGAAGTGCCTGAGGCGATGGTGAAGGTGGCGAAGCATTGCGAATTCGATGATGAGGCGGGTGAAAACCGGAAAACAACGGGCCGTATGACTCAACAACGTTCGACCGACCGGAATGATGATAAGGGAAAACCCTTGAATCACGTAAATAAGTGTCGGATTGAAGGCGAAAAGTCGGGGCGGCCTCAAATCTGAAGTGCAACACCTTCGCCAACCGGTAAAGTCCGCGGCCTCTCTTGAATTTCGAGTGGGCGGATTTTTCCGGGTCAAGGGCGGGCGAAGCCAGGCGCAGCGAACCCTTGATGCGGAGAAATCTACGAGCCCGTCCGGCGGCGAGGACTTCCCCGCCTTGGGGCGGGGCTAGGGGTGGGAAGATACCGTTTTGCGACGTAGGTTTTCGTACCCCGGCGGCCCTTTTCACCCACTCAAATTTCAAGAGAGCCAG
>WNEB01000077.1 GCA_009914575.1 Burkholderia gladioli | reverse complement strand
AGTGCCAGAGGCAACTGCTACGACAACGCAGCAATGGAGAGTTGGAACCACAGTCTGAAGGTCGAGGCCATCCATGGTGAACACCTCGCCACACGGGAGCAGGCCAAGGCTCATGTGTTTGACTACAATCGGATCCGGCTGCACTCGACCTTGGGCTACCTCAGCCCAGAGCAGTACGAGCTAGCCAATGTCGCTTAGATAGGTGTCCGTAAATCAGGGGCAAGATCAGATCTCGGCGCGTTGAAGCGTGATGGCGCGTGCTGGAAGAACGACACGGCTCGGGTGTGCGCCTATAAGTAACGGCGAGGGCGTCACAACAGCAAGGAAGCCCGGCTTTGCGGCCGGGCTTTTTGTCGGGATCAATCGCAACAGAGATGGCGTGCGACCCGTTCACAGCGCAGGCTACAAAGCAAAAAGCTCGGTCTTTCGACCGGGCTTTCTGTTTGATGCTTTGGTAGGCCGTACGGGATTCGAACCTGTGACCAACGGATTAAAAGTCCGCTGCTCTACCAGCTGAGCTAACGACCCAAAGAAGCGAGATTATAGCGGGCGATTTTCGAACCCGTCAAGCACTTTTTCGCTTAATGGATTCATCGTCCGCCCTGTCGAGACGCGTATTACTTGATCGTCTCGAGTTTGCCCTGCGCGGTTTGTGCCGCGGTCGAGCCCTGGAACTGCGATACCACCTGCTCGAACGTGCGCTTGGCTGCAGCCTTTTGCCCCTGCTCGAGCTGGTTCGTGCCGATCGCCACCAGTGCGTCGCCGGCGCGCGGATGCTGCGGGAAGTTCTTCACCAGCGCCTGCCACGTAGCCGTCGAGCCCTTGTAGTCGCGCAGCGCGTATTGCGCGTTGCCGAGCCAGTACTGCGCGACGGGCTGATACGGGCTTTGCGGATACTTCGAGATGAACGAGCGGAACGAGGCCGCCGCGTTCTTGAAGTCGCCCGAGCGGAATTGCTGGGAGGCCGCGTTGAACGCATCGGTTTCACCGGGCTGCACGGTGCCCTGCACGCCGTCTACCGTGGTCTGTTGCGGCTCGAGCTTCTTGAGCCGCGTGTCCAGATCGTTGTAGCCGTCACGCTGCTGGCGTTCGAGCGTGGTCAGACGGTTTTGCAGATCCTCGTTCTGGCCGTTCAGCGTCGCGACCTGCTGGCTCAGCTGGTCGAGGCGCGCGGATTGATCGAGGATCGTGCGCTGGGCGGCGGCCAGCTGGCTCGACAGATTGTCGGAGCGGCTGCGCAGATCCAGCACGGCGCGACGCGCTTCGTCGTCATCGAACAGGCCCGCGTGCGCCGGTGCCGCGCCAAGCGTGGCACCGACGACGCAAACCGTGGCGGCTGCATGCAGCCAGGGGAGGCGATGCTTCATACGGCGGCTTTTCCGTGACTTACTGTTGGTAGACGATGTCCGCGCGGCGGTTCTGTGCCCACGATGCTTCGTCGTGGCCCGTCGCTTGCGGCTTTTCCTTGCCGAGGCTGACCGATTCCACTTGCGAATCGGGCACGCCCAGCAGCGCGAGGCCGCGGCGAACCGCTTCGGCACGCTTCTGGCCCAGCGCGAGGTTGTACTCGCTCGTGCCGCGCTCGTCGGTGTTGCCCTGGATCAGGATGTGGCGTGCCGGGTGGCTCTTCAGGTACTGCGCGTGCTGTTGCAGCAGCGGCTGGTACTGATCCGACACCGAGTAGCTGTCGAAATCGAAGTACACGCTGCGCTTGGCCAGCGGGCTGTTCGGGTCGTTCAGCGGATCGACGCTCACTTGCGCGACGTTGTCCGGGTTCGGTTGCGTGTTCAGCGCGTTGCCCTGGTTGTTCGCCTGGTCGTCGAGCTTGACGCCCGATTTACAAGCGGCCAGTGCACCCAGCATCACCACGGCCAGCGCCAGACGGGCTTTTTTCGTCATCATGGTTTTTCTCCTGTTGATCATTGCATGAAGGGCCCCCAGGTCGGCTCGCGGAACGAGCCGCCCTGTACGGGCAGAATCTGCGGCGGCGAACTGCCGTCCGACGGTACGGCAGCTAGCACACTGCGGCCATTGGCTTGGGTCGCGTACAGGATGTACTGACCGTTTGCCGCGAAACTTGGCGATTCGTCATGCGTCGTGTTGGTGACCGCGTTGGCGGCGCCGGTTTGCAGATCCTGGACATACAGCTTGAAGCCCCCGCCCGTGCGCGAGATGTACGCGAGCAGCTTGCCGTCGGGGCTGATGCGCGGGCTGGTGTTGTAGCTGCCCGAGAACGTCACGCGTTGCGCGCTACCGGCGCTTTCGCCCTGGGCGGGCATCCGGTAGATTTGCGGCGCACCGCCGCGATCGCTGGTGAAATAGATCCACCGGCCGTCAGGAGAATAGAACGGTTCGGTGTCGATCGAGTTGCTACGCGTCAGGCGATGCAGGCCCGTGCCCGTGGCGCCCACCGAATAGATTTGCGTGTTGCCGGTCAGCGACAGCGCGACGGCCAGCGACTGGCCGTCCGGTGCCCAGGCCGGCGCGCTGTTGTTGCCCTTCTGGTTCGAGATCACGTAGCGGCGGCCGGTGGGCAGGTCGTGAATGTAGACCACCGGCTTGCGCAGTTCGAACGAGACGTAAGCCACCTTTGTGCCGCTCGGCGACCAGGCCGGCGAGATGATCGGCTCGGAGCTCGTGAGCGCCGGCACCGCGTTCTCGCCATCCGAATCGGAAATCAGCAGACGATACTTGCCGCCCACGCGCGTGACGTACGACAGCCGCGTATTGAAGATGCCGCGCACACCGAGCAGCTTCTGGTAGATGTAGTCGGCGATCTTGTGGCCGGCCTTGCGCATGCCTTCGGCGTCGCCCGGCGCCGTCACCGACAGGCCGCCGAGGCTTTGCTGCTTGACCGTGTCGAACAGCATGAAGTTGACCTTGAGCTGACCGTTCGGATCGCGGTTCACGCTGCCGGCCACGAACGCATTCGCGCCTTTGGATTTCCACGTGCCGTAATCGACCGGTGCCGATTCGGGGATCGGCGTGCTGCCCGGATCCACGTTCGTGAACTTGCCGGTGCGGGCCAGATCGGCGCGCACCACCGACGTCACCGATTGCGGCAAGCCCGCTTCGTTGACGAAGTTCGCGGTCGCGATCGGAAACTGCGAGCTCCCGACGCCTGTAATGAGCACGTTGACTTCCGCGTGCGCGGCGCCGCCGGCAGCGATCAGACAAGAGGCCACGAGTGCCCTGAAACCCAGTTTCGTCATCAAACTCATGCTTCTCGATTCCCGTATGTAACTGCGCAACCGCAGAGACTCAACAATACCCGATTCGTTCCTTGCGAGAAGGACGCTCCGATCGGCCCAGATGACTCATTTCGCGTGCAACGCACCGGCCGGCACTCGGGCCCGCCGGTACATGGCATGCTTTGTCCGTGACGGCAGCGGTGTGGCAGCGCCACATCACTCGGCCGCCCGGAACACGATCCTGATATCGGACGGCGTGCTGCCATTGATATCCGGCGGCAGCGGCGACGCCGAACGCACTGCGTTGACGACGGCGTCGTCCCACGCCGAATTGCCGCTCGAGCGCGTCACGCTCACGCTGAGCACGTTGCCGGACGGCGAGCAGTGAACGCTCACATTCGTGACGAGCCCTTCGCGATCGTCGCTCCAGACGATAAACGGCTTGACGCGGCGCTTGACCTTGTCGGCATAGCCCGGCGAGGCGGCGTTGCCGCCCGAGCCCGAGCCGGTGCCGCTCCTGGCGAGGCCTTCACCGCCGCCCGAGCCACCGCCGGCCATGCCCTGCAACTGCGCGAGGCGCGCCGAGCGCTCCTTGTCGAGCTTCGCCTTGGAGGCTGCCTCGGCTTTCGCCTTTGCCGCGGCGTCGGCCTTGGCTTTTGCGTTGGCTTCCGCCTTGGCCTTCGCCGCCGCTTCCGCCTTCGCGGCCTTGGCAGCATCGGCCTTCTTCTGCGCGTCGGCTTGAGCCTGCGCTTGCGCTTGGGCTTCAGCTTGCGCCTGCTTGCGTTGCTGGTCGAGCTTTTGCTGATCGAGTTTCTTTTGCTGCGCGGCCTGTTGTTGCGCGCGCAGCTTGTCGGCCTGGCGCTGGCGTTCGGCCGCTTGCTGCTGGGCCTGCTGTGCGGCTTGTTGCGCTGCGCGCTTCGCCTCGGCTTCCTGTTCCTTGAGCGCCTGCTGCCGTTGCTGCTCGGCGAGCTGGGCGGCACGTGCGGCGGCTTCCTTCTGCTGGCGGCGCTTTTGCTGCAGCGCGATCTCGGCATCGTCGTCACGTGCCGGCGGTGGGGCCGGCGCGACGCGCACGGGTGGCGTTGGCGCCGGCTGCACCGCCGGCGTCGGTGGAGCAGGGCGCGGGGCCGGCGTGTCGGGCACTTCCGTCCAGATTTCTGCTTCGGCGCCGGCCGGTGTGCTGTTTTGCCACTGCACGCCGTGATAGAGGAACAACAGCAGCAGCACGTGCATCAGCACCGCAAGCGCGAACGCCCGCCACGTACCGCGTTCACGCGGCGGATGCAGGGGTTCGGCGGAGCTTTGGGTGCGCGAGTTCATTGCGTTTATTGCGATTTGACGAGGAGGCCCACGCGCTTCACGCCGCGTGCTTTCAGCTCGGACATCACCGTCATCACGGCGTCGTACTGTACCGTCTTGTCGGCGGCGATCACGACCGGCTGATCGGGATGGTCAGCCTGGCGCGAGACGATGAAATCGTCGAGCTCGGCCTTCGTCATCGCATCTTCCTGCGAGGCGCCGGTCTCGCTCTTGTAGCGCACGCTCATCTTGCCGTTGGCCTGGATATTCACGACCACGGGCGGCGTCTGGTCCTGCGGCGCGGCGTTGCCGACCGTCGGGAGATTCACGATGGACGGTGCCACGAGCGGTGCCGTCACCATGAAGATGACGAGCAGCACGAGCATCACGTCGATATACGGCACGACGTTGATGTCGGCCATCGAGCGGCGCGAACGGCCGCCGCGCATGCTGGAACGAATAGGGGTGCCGGCCATCTCGATGGGCTCCTTATTGCGCCTGGCGCTGCAGGATGTTCGAGAACTCTTCGATGAACGTCTCGAAGCGGCTGGCGAGGCGGTCGATGTCGTGCGCGTAGCGGTTGTAGGCCACCACGGCCGGAATCGCGGCGAACAGGCCGATGGCGGTGGCGACCAGCGCCTCGGCGATGCCGGGTGCCACATTGGCGAGCGTTGCCTGCTGGACGTTGGCGAGGCCGCGGAACGAATTCATGATCCCCCACACCGTGCCGAACAGGCCGATGTACGGGCTGACCGAGCCGACCGAGGCGAGGAACGCGAGATTCGCCTCGAGGATGTCGAGCTCGCGCTGGAACGATGCGCGCATGGCGCGGCGCGCCCCGTCGAGAATCAGCGAGGGATCCGAGATGCGCTTTTCCTTGGCTTTGAGGAATTCGCGCATGCCCGATTCGAAGATGCGCTCGAGCGAGCCGATCGTATGACGATTGTTCGCCGCGCTCTGGTAAAGCGCCTGCAGATCGCCGCCCGACCAGAAATCGCGTTCGAACCGCTCGGTTTGCGCGCGCGCACGGCGGATCGCAAACCATTTGCGGAAGATGAACGTCCAGGACATCAACGAGAGCAGCAGCAGCAGCCCCATCACGGCCTGGGCCAGCACGCTCGCGTTGAGTACGAGGGAAATGATCGACAGGTCTTGAGCAGAGTTCATAGGTGTGTGGTTAACGTGCCTGTGTAGCCATTACGCTGCGGTGTGCCGGCTGGCGCTGCCGCATCGCAACGGCCGTTATCTTGCGGCCGGTCGGGTGTATTCGACGATCCGTGAGTGCGTTGGTACGGTTACGTCAGTGATCCCAAATCAGGGTCGCAAGTTCATCGGCTCTGTCTAAACGGCGCTCATGCGTCAGCCGTTGACAGATTGACGTGCAATCCGCCGAATTGTTTCAGTGGACCGCGCTCAAGCGCTTCACGCACCGGCGGCGGAATGCCGGTCGGGCGTAGCGCGTCGCGGTCGACGCAACCGATGCGCACGTTGGCGCTGACGAGCAAGGTGTCGTCGTGCCATGCCTGCTGAACGAAATCCAGCGAGGCACGGCCCAATTTTTCGATCCGGCTGACGATCGTCAGCAGGTCGTCGAGTCGTGCGGGCGACCGATAGTCGAGCGCCGCACTGCGTACCACGAATACGGCACCGGTTTCGTCGCCCAGACGGCGCTGATCGATGCCGCAGGCGCGCAACCACTCGGTGCGGGCCCGCTCGAAGAATTTCAGGTAGTTCGCGTAGAACACGATGCCGCCGGCATCGGTATCTTCGTAATACACGCGAACCGGCCAGACAAAGGGTGGCGCGGCGTCGGGCGCGCGATTGAGCGAAGTCATGGCGCGCATTCTACCGGAACGTTTGCGGCGCTTTCGTAACCGAATGTTGCGGCCGGCGAGCCGCGCGCGCGGCCGCCGGGAGCAGACGGGGCGGGGCTCAGCCGCGGTGCACGGTCAGGCCGGCCGGGGCCTGCGCGACGGGCATCAGCTCGATCGTATTGATATTGACGTGGGCGGGGCGCGTGGCGATCCAGTAGATCGAATCGGCGATGTCCTCGGCCGTCAGCGGCTGAACATTCGTATACACATTGGCCGCCTTTTCGTCGTCGCCGCGATAGCGCACGTTCGAGAATTCGGTGCCGCCGCACAGGCCCGGCTCGATATCGGTGACGCGCAGCGGCGTGCCGACCAGATCGGCGCGCAGATTCAGGCTGAATTGTCGGACGAATGCCTTGGTCGGGGCGGTGTCCCAAACGTAGTTGAAGGTTGAAGGCGGCGGTTCCCGTAGGAATCTGAGAGAATCGGGTTTCCAGGACCAACCTCCCGAATAGGAGAACCGCCGAAATGAAGCCTACCAAGAAACCGAACCGTCGTGCTGATGCTGAGTTTCGTGTTGTTGGTAAACAAGAGCACGAAGCGCTGCGCGCGGGCCTTGCCGAGCAA
>WNEB01000076.1 GCA_009914575.1 Burkholderia gladioli | reverse complement strand
GTTCGGTGAGCGCGCCCACGTTCAGCGCTGCCGGACCCACAAGATTCGCAACGTGACCGAACGGTTGCCGAAGCAGACGCGAGCGCAGGTCGCGGCTGTCATGCGCGCGGCGTACAAGCTGCCGGCCAATGACGGCATCGCCCGGCTGAAGACGCAGGCAGCATGGCTGAAGGCTGATCATCCGGACGCCGCGGCGTCGTTGCTTGAAGGGCTGGAGGAGACGTTCACGGTGAACCGCATGGACCTGACGCCGAGTCTGATCCGCAGTCTGGCGACGACGAACCTGATCGAGAATCCGAACGGTGCGGTGCGCCGCGTGAGTGGCCGGGTCCATCGCTATCGCGACGCCGACATGGCGATGCGCTGGGCGGCCACCGGTTTCCTGGAAGCGGAGAAGCGCTTCCGCAAGCTCGGTGGTGCCAACGACCTCTGGATCCTCGCCGTCGCCCTGCATCGATCACTAGAAAAACGCGTTGACCATGATCGGGAGTCTGCCTAATCTATGAAACCCCGCCGTCCCAACCTTCAACTACGAATGGGACACCGCCGATCACTCAGGGTTCGCTGGTTGTGCTCATGACAAGCAACATTCTCAGCTAAACCGCCACCGCCTTTTCAAATTCCCGTCGCGACCGCCGTACACCAGATTCGACAATAGCTCGATAGGCGCGAAGGCCCGCCATCTCGCCATACCGGCTTCACCCCATCACTCATGAGGAACGCGATCGATGCCCCTGCGTCTCGACGCCCATCAGCACTACTGGCGAATCGCCGCGCGCGAAGGCGCGTGGCCGCCGCCGAGCCTCGCGCCGATCCATCGCGATTTCGGGCCGGCCGATCTCGCGCCGCATCTGCGCGCGACGCAGGTGGACGGCACCGTGCTCGTGCAATCGCTGCCGACGCTCGACGACACGCGCGATCTGCTCGCGCTCGCGCGCATCACGCCGAGCGTGAAGGCGGTGGTCGGTCGGGTCGACATGAAGGCGGCCGACGCGCCGGCCCGCATCGCCGCGTTCGCCGCGTTCGCCGCGTTCGCCGCCGAGCCGAAGCTGCGCGGGCTGCGTCCGATGCTGCAGGCGCTCGACGACCGCTGGATCGACGACGAGGCGCTCGCGCCCGCCGTGGCCGCGATGCGCGCGCACGACCTGCGTTTCGACGCGCTCGTCACGCCCGCGCAGCTCGACGCGCTGCATGCGTTCGCGAGCCGCCATCGCGCGCTGCCGATCGTGATCGACCATCTGGCCAAGCCGCCGGTCGCGCGCGGCGAACTGACCGCGTGGCACGACGCGATGGCGCGGCTCGCGCGCCTGCCGAACGTGTTCTGCAAGCTCTCCGGCGTGTGGACCGAGGCCGACGCGCACACCGGCGCGCAGCAGATCGGCAGGTTCATCGATGCGACCGCCGCGCTGTTCGGCCCCGAGCGCCTGATGTGGGGCAGCGACTGGCCGGTGCTGAAGCTCGCCTCGGCGCACGGCGGCTACGAGGACTGGTTCGACACCTGCCGCCGCCATTGCGCGCGTCTGTTCGGCGAGGCCGCGCTCGACGCGATCTTCGGCGGCACCGCGCAACGCTTTTACGGCATCGACTGAACCCGGGCGACTGAAGCCCCTGGCCGCCGCAACCCGCGCCGCACGGCCCGCCGAGGGAAAACCCGCAGCCCGGACGGGGTGACGCGGCCCGGCAACCGACGTATGATGGCCATCAAATTGGTTGCCTCTCTTGAATTTCGAGTGGGCGGATTTTTCCGGGTCAAGGGCGGGCGAAGCCCGGCGCAGCGAACCCTTGATGCGGAGAAATCTACGAGTACGCTTGAGGGCTCGGGCCATGCAAAGCCTTGCGCCGCCTGGCCCCCGAGCCCGTCCGGCGGCGAGGACTTCCCCGCCTTGGGGCGGGGCTAGGGGCGGGAAGATACCGTTTTGCGACGTAGGTTTTCGTACCCCGGCGGCCCTTTTCACCCACTCAAATTTCAAGAGAGCCAATTGGTTGGACCATTAAACCAATAAGGCGCGGCCCCGACATGCGGGCCGCGCCGTTCTCCCTCTCGAAACCGGCAGTACGCAACACGAAATACGACAACCGACCATGACGATCATTCGCTCGATGCGTGTCCTCGACGTGCGTTTCCCGACCTCGCAACGGCTCGACGGCTCCGATGCGATGAATCCCGATCCCGATTACTCGACCGCCTACGTGATCCTCGACACCGATCGCCCCGGCCTCGAAGGCCACGGTCTGACGTTTACGATCGGGCGCGGCAACGAGATCTGCTGCGCGGCGATCGAGGCCATGCGCCACCTCGTGGTGGGCCTCGATCTCGACTGGATCCGCGAGGACATGGGCCGCTTCTGGCGGCACGTCACGTCCGACAGCCAGCTGCGCTGGATCGGCCCCGACAAGGGCGCGATCCACCTTGCCACCGGCGCGGTGGTCAACGCCGCGTGGGACCTCTGGGCCAAGGCCGAAGGCAAGCCGCTGTGGCAGCTGGTGGCCGACATGACGCCCGCGCAACTGGTGTGCTGCATCGATTTCCGCTACCTCGGCGACTGCCTGACCGGGCAGGACGCGCTGGCGTTGCTGGAACGCCAGGCGAGCGGCAAGGCCGAGCGGATCGAGGCGCTGCGGCGCGAGGGCTACCCGTGCTACACGACCTCGGCCGGCTGGCTCGGCTACAGCGACGACAAGCTGCGCCGCCTCTGCCGCGAGGCGGTGGAGGCCGGCTTAGATCACGTCAAGCTCAAGGCGGGCGCGAACCTGGAGGACGACATTCGGCGCGTGAGCATCATCGCGCGCGAGGTGATCGGCCCGGATCGCAAGCTGATGATCGACGCCAACCAGGTGTGGGAAGTGGGCGAGGCGATCGACTGGGTGCGCGAGCTGGCGTTCGCGAAGCCGTGGTTCATCGAGGAGCCGACCAGCCCCGACGACGTCGAGGGCCACCGCAAGATCCGCGAGGCGATCGGCCCCGTGCAGGTGGCGACCGGCGAGATGTGCCAGAATCGCGTGCTGTTCAAGCAGTTCATCATGCGCGGCGCGATCGACGTGGTGCAGATCGACGCGTGCCGGCTCGGCGGCGTCAACGAGATCCTGGCCGTGATGCTGATGGCCGCCAAGTACGGCCTGCCGGTGTGCCCGCATGCGGGCGGGGCGGGGCTCTGCGAATACGTGCAGCATCTGTCGATGATCGATTACGTGTGCATCGCCGGTACGCGCGAAGGGCGCGTGATCGAATACGTTGATCACCTGCACGAGCATTTCGTCGATCCGTGCGTGATTCGCGACGCGGCCTATCTGCCGCCCACCGCGCCCGGGTTTTCGATCGCCATGAAGCCCGAATCGCTCGAACGCTACCGGTTCCGCGGCGCGCAGGCCCATCCGGTCGACGCGCTAGCCTGAGCTGCCGCGCGCTTCGATCGAACCGATTCAGGAGGAGACAACAGCATGCATCTCGATCTCGATGGCAAGATCGTGTTGATCACGGGCGGCGTGTCCGGCATCGGCGGCGCGATCACCGAGGCCGTGGCGACCGAGGGCGCGATTCCGGTCGTGCTCGACCGCAACGCGCCCGCCGAGGCGTTCGCCTCGTCATTGCGCGATCGCCAGCCGCGCACGCGCTTTCTGCGCACCGACCTGCTCGACGACGCGCAATGCCGCGCGACCGTCGAGACGACCGTCGCCGAATTCGGCCGCATCGACGGCCTCGTCAACAACGCCGGCGCGAACGACGGCGTGAGCCTGAGCGCGGGCCGCGCGGCGTTCGTGGCCTCGCTCGAACGCAACCTGCTGCACTACTACGCGATGGCGCATTACTGCGAGCCGCATATGAAGGCGAGCCGCGGCGCGATCGTCAACATCTCGTCGAAGACGGCGCTGACCGGCCAGGGCGGCGCCAGCGGCTACTGCGCGGCCAAGGGCGCGGTGCTGTCGCTCACGCGCGAATGGGCCGCGTCGCTGGCCGCCGACGGCGTGCGCGTGAACGCCGTGGTGCCGGCCGAGGTGATGACGCCGCTCTACGAATCGTGGCTCGGCAGCTTCGACGATCCGGCCGCCAAGCTCGACGCGATCGTGCAGCGCATTCCGTTCGGCAAGCGCATGACGACGCCGGCCGAGATCGCCTGGACCGCCGTGTTCCTGCTGTCGCCGCGCGCCTCGCACACGACCGGCCAGTGGCTGTTCGTCGACGGCGGCTACAGCACCTGGGCCGCGCGCTCGGCTGAGGCCGGTCGCGGCGCAACCCCGACAAGGAGCAAGCACGATGCGGCACTGCCTGGCGCTGGACCTGAAGGACGATCCCGAATCGATCGCGCGCTACGAGGCGCATCACGCGCGGATCTGGCCGGAGATCGCCGCCCACCTGCGCGGGCAGGGCGTGCTCGGCATGGAAATCTGGCGGATCGGCAATCGCCTGACGATGGTGATGGACACGGACGACGCGGTATTCGACGCCGAGCGCATGGCGGCGGCGAGCCGCGCCGATCCGAAGGTGGTGGAGTGGGAGACGCTGATGGACACGTTCCAGCAGCCGACTACGCGGAGCCGGCCCGGGACGAAGTGGGCGCCGATGGCGCGCATCTTCGATCTGGGCGGGCAATGACGACAGCCGGCGACGGCGCCCCGTAAAAGCACATCGAGACTGACACGGAAGGAGACAGGAATCATGCAACAGGCATCGGGAGCCGGCCTTGCGCCGGCCGGCACGACCGAACGTTCGCGCGACTGGCGCACGGCGTTCATTTTGGTGACCAGCCTCTTTTTCATGTGGGGGCTGTCGTACGGCTTGCTCGACGTGCTGAACAAGCACTTTCAGGACGTGCTGCACGTCAGCAAGGCGCAGTCGGGCCTGTTGCAGGGCGCGTATTTCGGCGCGTACTTCGTGATGGCGATTCCGGCCGCGATGCTGATGGAGCGCTTCGGATACAAGCGCGGCATCCTGCTCGGCCTCGCGCTCTACGCGATCGGCGCGCTGCTGTTCATTCCGGCGTCGTCGGCGGCGAGCTTTCCGTTCTTCCTGTTCGCGCTGTTCGTGATCGCCTCGGGCCTCGGCTGCCTCGAAACGGCCGCCAATCCGTACGTGACCGAACTCGGCACGCCCGAGACGGCCGAGCGGCGGCTCAACCTGTCGCAGTCGTTCAACGGCCTCGGCAGCTTTCTCGGGCCGCTGATCGGCGGCGCGTTCTTCTTCCGCGCGTCGGCCGCGCCGGAGGCGGCCAGCGAGGGGCTCGGCTCGGTGCGCATCACCTACGTGGCGATCGCCGCCGTGGTGGTGCTGCTGGCGCTGCTGATCGCGCGCACGCCGATGCCCGACATCCGCCGCGCGGCCTCGCCGGCGCAGCGCGCGGCGGGCGATTCGATCTGGTCGCGGTCGCACTTCGTCGGCGGGATCGTCGCGCAGTTCTTCTACGTGGCGGCGCAGGTGGGCGTGGGCGCGTTCTTCATCAACTACGCGATCGTCCACTGGCCGGACCTGACGGCCCAGCGCGCCTCGTTCATGCTGTCGGTGGCGCTGCTGCTGTTCATGGCCGGGCGCTTCGTCAGCACGGTCGCGATGGGCAAGGTCTCGCCCGCCGCGATGCTGACCGTCTACGCGCTCGCCAACGTGGTGCTGACGGTCGTGGTGCTGGCCGGCATTCCGGTGGTGTCGGTGCTGGCGCTGATCGGCGTGTTCTTCTTCATGTCGATCATGTTCCCGACCATCTTCGCGCTCGGCGTCAAGGATCTCGGGCTGCACACCAAGCGCGGCGCGTCGTATCAGGTGATGTCGATCGTCGGCGGCGCGATCATGCCGTATGCGATGGGCCGGCTGGCCGATGCGTCGGGCGTCGGCATCGCCTACGCGCTGCCGCTGGTGTGCTTCGCGATCGTCGCGTGGTACGGCTGGCGCGGCAGCCGCGTGGTGGATGCCTGAGCGCGCGGCACGGCGCGAGCGCGCGTGGTCAGGCTGCGTGCGGGTCGCTGGCCGCGGCCCGGCAAGCGGCGTCGTGCACGCCCGGCGTCGCAACGGCGGCGGTCGCGCCGCGCGGACGTATTAGAATCGGCATCTGGCTCGCGGCGGTTGTCTGAACGGCAACGGTCGCGAGCCGTTTCGATCCCGACGGGTCCCGCCAGCGAAGGTATGCCGATCCAACCCATTCAGAACCGCCGCCTCTACCAGCAGATCGCCGACCAGCTTCGCGCGATGATCGAATCCGGCAGCTTTCCGCCCGGCAGCTACCTGCCGCCCGAGCGCGAACTGGCCGCGCAGTTCGGCGTGTCGCGCACCTCGGTGCGCGAGGCGCTGATCGCATTGGAAGTGATCGGCCTGGTGTCGGTGCGGGTGGGGGACGGCGTGTCGGTGCGCCCGCGCGAGCAGCCCGCGGGCGACGCGCCGCCGGCCCGCGCCAACGCGCGCTCGAACGTGCTCGACGTCGATCCGGAGCTCGGCATCGAATTCGATCTCGACGCCGAAATTCCCCCGTTCTCGCTGTTGCAGGCGCGCAAGCTGATCGAGCCGGAAGCGACCGAACTGGCCGCGCTGCATGCATCCGACGCGCAACTGACGGCGATCCGCGAGGCGTTCCTGCGCAACCAGTAGGACAACCGCAGCGGCTCGACCACGCACCCCGGCGACCGGCTGTTCCATATCCGCATCGCCGAGGCCAGCGGCAACGATGCCTACGCGATGATGATCAAGCAGCTGCTCGCGCATCGCTACGATCTGCTGTTCCAGCGTCTGCAGAAGCTCTACACGCCGCGCGACATGCCGCATCGTTCCGAGGTCGAGCACCGCGCGATCCTCGACGCATTGGAGGCCCGCGACGCGAAGGGCGCGCGCCGCGCGATGCTGACCCACCTCAATTCGGTGATCCGGATCTTTTTGCGGCAATCGGCCTGACGCATCGGCCAAGTTCGTCGGCCCGCGCCCGCTCAGGGGCGTTGTTGCATAAATCGAGTGTGAGGATGCAATAGCATCGACGGGCATAATTTCAGGCGATACGAACGGATTGCGGACGAGCGAGGTCCGCCATACGGTTGATGACGCCGACGCGAACGGAGACCTCGGTCGCCTGCGAGTCGATGTGACGCGCC
>WNEB01000075.1 GCA_009914575.1 Burkholderia gladioli | reverse complement strand
GACCGTGGTAGCCAATACTGCTCGCGCGAGCACCGCGCCCTGTTGGAGCAATACGCTTTGATCGCCAGCATGAGTGCCAGAGGCAACTGCTACGACAACGCAGCAATGGAGAGTTGGAACCACAGTCTGAAGGTCGAGGCCATCCATGGTGAACACCTCGCCACACGGGAGCAGGCCAAGGCTCATGTGTTTGACTACATTGAGGTTGACTACAATCGGATCCGGCTGCACTCGACCCTGGGCTACCTCAGCCCAGAGCAGTACGAGCTGGCCAATGTCGCTTAGATAGGTGTCCGTAAATCAGGGGCAAGATCAGATCTCGGGCCGCGTGTGGGCGGTCGGGATCAGTTCGCCGAGGTGCATGTAGCGCGGCGGATTGAAGAAGTGCACGCCGCAGAAGCGCGCCTTCAGCTTGTCGGCGAAACCGTCCGACAGCGCCGTGATCGACTGGCCCGAGGTGTTCGACGCGAAGATCGCGTTCGGCCCGAGGTGCGGCGCGACCTTTTTGTAGAGATCGTGCTTCCAGTCCATGCGCTCGGCGATCGCCTCGATCACGAGGTCGCATTTCGGCGAGCTTGGCGATGTCGTCGTCGTAGTTGGCCGGTTCGAGGTATTTCGCGTCGCCCTTGACGCCGAACGGCGCGGGCGACAGCTTCTTGAGATTCTCGATCGCCTTCAGCGCGATGCCGTTCTTCGGGCCTTCCTTGGCCGGCAGATCGAACAGCAGCACCGGGACGCGCGCGTTGACGAGATGCGCGGCGATATGCGCGCCCATCACGCCGGCGCCGAGCACGGCGACCTTGCGAATGATGAAATTGCTCACGGGATTCCTCCGGATGGAAACACGCGTCGCGCCCGGCGGGTGGCGAGTGGGACGACGCGGCGTAAGAGAGTGCGAGGTGCGCCCGAAGCGGCGGCGCACGACGCGCGCCGCCGCTTCGGGCCGGGCATCAGAACAGCGCTTCGTCGACTTCCATCAGCGTCTTCGAGCCGGCGCGCGCGGCGCGGATCGTGGCCGCCGTTTCGGGCAGCAGACGCGCGAAGTAGAAGCGCGCCGTGGCCAGCTTCGACTTGTAGAACGGATCGCCCGACGCTTCCTTGTCGAGCGCGAGACGCGCCATGCGCGCCCAGAAGTACGAGAACACCAGGTGGCCGGCCGTGCGCAGATAGGGCACCGCGGCAGCGCCGACTTCGTCGGGGTTCTGCATCGCCTTCATGCCGATTTCCATGGTGAGCTTCTGCATCTTTTCGCCGATGTCGGCGAGCGGATTGACGAACTCGGCCATTTCCGGCTTGACGCCTTCGGCTTCGACGAACTCGGCGACGATCGCGCCGAACTTCTTCAGCTTCGCGCCCATGTCGCCGAGCACCTTGCGGCCCAGCAGGTCGAGCGCCTGAATCGAGTTGGTGCCTTCGTAGATCATGTTGATGCGGGCGTCGCGCACGTACTGCGCCATGCCCCAATCGGAGATGAAGCCGTGGCCGCCGTAGATCTGCATGCCGTGGTTGGTGCACTCGAACGCGTTGTCAGTGAGGAACGCCTTGATGATCGGCGTGAGCAGCGCGACCAGATCGGCGGCTTCCTTGCGGGCCGCTTCGTCGCCGTGCGACAGTTCCTTGTCGATCTGCAGCGCCGACCAGTACGTGAACGCGCGTGCGCCCTCGGCATAGGCCTTCTGCGTCAGCAGCATGCGGCGCACGTCGGGGTGCACGATGATCGGATCGGTCGGCTTGTCCGGTGCCTTCGGGCCCGTCAGCGAACGCATCTGCAGGCGTTCCTTCGCGTAGGTCAGCGAGTTTTGATAGGCGATTTCGGTCAGGCCCAGGCCCTGCATGCCCACGCCGAGACGCGCCGCGTTCATCATCACGAACATCGCGTTGAGGCCCTTGTTCGGCTCGCCGACGAGCCAGCCCTTCGCGTTGTCGAGGTTCATCACGCAGGTGGCGTTGCCGTGGATGCCCATCTTGTGTTCGATCGAGCCGCACTTGATGCCGTTGCGCTCGCCCGGCTCGCCCGATGCGTCGGGGATGAACTTCGGCACGATGAACAGCGAGATGCCATTGGTCCCCTGCGGGGCATCCGGCAGGCGCGCCAGCACGAGGTGGACGATGTTCTTCGACATGTCGTGCTCGCCGCTCGAGATGAAGATCTTCGTGCCGGAAATCACGTAGGCGCCGTCGCCGGCGGGTTCGGCCTTCGAGCGCAGGATGCCGAGATCAGTGCCGCAATGCGGCTCGGTCAGACACATCGTGCCGGTCCATTCGCCCGACACGAGCTTCGGCAGGTATTGCTTCTGGAGTTCGGGGGCGCCGTGCGACAGGCCGGGGTACATTGTCCAGGCCTGGTTCGCGGAGTTCATCATTTCGTAGAGCGCGTTGTTCACGAACGCCGGCAGGCCCTGGCCGCCGTAGTCCGGATCGCAGCCAAGCGCGGGCCAGCCCGCCTCGATGTACTGCGCGTACGCTTCCTTGAAGCCGGTCGGCGTCTTGACCACGCCGTCGCCTTCATACTTGCAGCCTTCGCGGTCGCCCACCTGATTGAGCGGGAACAGCACCTCGGCGCAGAACTTGCCGGCCTCTTCGAGCACCTGATTGATGGTGTCCGCGTCGAGATACGCGTGTTTCGGCATCTGCTTCAGTTCGGCTTCGACGTTCAGCAACTCGTGCAGCACGAATTGCATGTCGCGCAGCGGGGCAACGTACTGTCCCATGACTCTCTCCAAAGGTAGGGCAATGGCTCGAGCCTCGCGCGGCGTCACTGCGCCGCTACCGGCTCTCGCTCTGATACGAAACGATCGTCTTTTCCAGCGCGGCCCAGGTCAGACGCACGCCGTCCGGCAGATGCAGGAAGCGGGCGTCGTGATGCAAGCCGAGCGTGAAGCTGTACAACTCGAAGAGCATCACGTCCGGATCGGTATCCGGGCGCAGATGGCCTTCGTCCTTCGCCTGCGAAATCGCGCGCAGCAACGCTGCACGCCAGGCCGTCACGCTCGCGATCAGCTGCTCGCGCACCGGGCTGTCCGGCCGGTCGTCGTACTCCACCGCGCCGCTGATGTAGATGCATCCGGTCGTCACTTCCTGGATGCGCTTCTCGATCCAGCGGGCCAGCATCGCACGCAGACGCGGCAAGCCGCGCGGTTCGCGCAGGCTCGGAAAGAACACCTCGCTCTCGAAGCGGCGGTGATACTCGCGCATGACCTCCACCTGCAGATCCTCGCGCGATCCGAAATGCGCGAACACGCCGCTCTTGCTCATCTGCATACGCTCGGCCAACAGGCCGATCGTCAGGCCTTCCAGCCCGTCACGGCTGGCGAGGTCCAAAGCTGCTTCGAGTATCGCGGCACGCGTCTGTTCGCCTTTTCGCATAAGCTTGATGTCTAAACCGTTCACGGGTGATCCAGAAAATCGAACGGCCGTACTATTATTGAGTGCGGCCGTCGTTCAAACAAGGAATTAATTAGAAACCGGTGTCTAACCGCCCCGCTATTGTTGTCAGGTTCGGGCGGAACCGGAAGCAGGGCTTGTCCGCCCCTGCCGGGGGCTGCCGGCAGCCCGCGTTTCACGCAACGAACTGGCCTGGCAACGGCGCGATGACCGGCTAGTCGTAGCCGCCCACCGTCAGCAGCTTCATCGACCAGCGGTACGCCGTGTAGGCGAGCCAGTTCAACATCCGCTCGCCCGCCGGTCGCGCCGCAAATCGGGCCGGATCGATTTCGCGACCGTCGGCAAAGGCCGCGTCGATCGCCTCGCGCAACGCGCGAATCTCGTCGTCATGCTTCACCAGCACGACGTTCGCCTCGTTGTTGAGCATCAGGCTTAGCGTCGAGGTTCGACGAACCGACCGTCGTCGCCCAGTTGTCGTCGACCACCGCCACCTTGCCGTGCAGCATGGTCTTGTCGTACTCGGCCACCCGCACGCCGGCGCGCAACAACGCATGATAAAGGAACGGCACCGCGGTATCGAGCGCGGCAAATTCCTTGCGCCCGACCATCACCCGCACCTCGACGCCGCGCCGCGCTGCATTGGTCAGCGCCCGGCGCAGCTTGCGGCCAGGCATGAAATACGGATTCGCCAGCACCACCGATTGCCGCGCGCGACCGATCGCGGCCAGATAGGCCTTCTCGATCGCGCGCCGGTTCAGCACGTTGTCGCGCGCCACGAACGCGACGCTCGGCTCGGTGATGTTGCGCAGCGCCCCGGCCTTGACCCAGCGGTGGCTGCGCATCCAGCGCCGGAAACGCGCGGCGAACGCCTCGCTGGTCACCACCGGCGGCGCGTATTGCGCGTAGCGCTTGTGGCCCATCCGGACGCGATACCACTGCACCTCGAATGCGGCGCGAATGTCGGCCACGGCCGGCCCGGCCAGCTCCACGGCGAAATCCCAGCGCGCGAACGGCAGCGTCTCGCCGTTCTGGTCGAAGTCGTCGACGATGTTGATGCCGCCGCAGAACACGTAGGCGTCGTCCACGCAGGCCAGCTTGCGGTGCGTGCGCGAGAAGCCGAAGCGGCCGAATAGGTAGCGGTTGTAGATGCGGTGCTCGATGCCGGCCTCGGCCCATTGCTCGAACAGCGGCAGGCGCGCGGTGCCGATGCCGTCGGTGATCACGCGCACGTGCACGCCGCGCGAGGCGGCACGCAGCAGCGCATCGGACACCAGTCGACCGACCGGATCGTCGCAGAAGATATAGGTTTCGAGCAGCACCGACTGCGAGGCGGCGTCGATGCGACGCACCAGCAGCGGAAAAAACTCGGCGCCGCCCGTGCACAGCGTGACGGTGTTGCCGGACGAAAACGCGAGCCGCGACGACGAACCGCGCTCCTGCAGGAACAGGTCCCGCAACTAGGCAAGACGCAGCCGCTGGCCGCCGCTCATGCCTCGCGCGCCGCGAGACGTTCGGGCAGCTGCAGGATCGCCTCGGCGTTGGACGGCGAATAGCAGCGCTCGGCAGCCTCGCGATAAGGCAGCCAGACGTAATCGGTATGCTCGCGCGGCGACCGCGTGACGGGAATTCCGGTCGGCACTTCGAGGCTGAACCAGTGCTCGGTGTTGCGCGTGACGCCCGGCGCGTAGCGGTGAAGGTAGTGCGGGTAGATCGCGTAGTCGATCTGGTGGCGCCAGTCGTAGAGCGCGCCGGCCGGCACGGCCGCGCTGCCCACCACGATGCCCGTCTCCTCGCCCACCTCGCGCGCGGCGGTGGCGCCGAGCGGCTCGTCGAGCCAGTCTTTCGCGCCCGTCACCGATTGCCAGAAGCCGGGCTGATCGGCGCGCTTGATGATCAGCACGTCGAGCGCGGCGGTGTGGATAACGCCCAGAACGGATTCGGGGATTTTCGGCGGCTTCGTCATGACTTGCGGGATGGCGACCGGCGCGTCGAGGGCGGGCGTCGGCCAGGCGGGGCTTCGGAACCGGCAGACTGTACCACAAAACGGTGGCCGGCGCGTGTCGAAGGCGCCCGCCGCCGCGGGCCGGCATTGCCGTAGCGCAAGGCAGCCGCGCTGCGGGGAAGCCGCGAGCGAGACCACCGATGCGGCCGGCCGTACGCTCGCCTACGCACGCGGCACGACCGTCAACAGCACCGTCAGCGTGACGATCGAAGCAATCGTCGAGAACAGGATCGTGCGCGACGTCACCTGCGGCTCGCGACGATAAAACTCGGCCAGCATGAACGGCCCCGTGCCGGTCGGCAACGCGGCCAGCACCACCGACATCGACACCAGCACCGGCGGCAGATCGAACACGCGCGCGGCGAGCCACCAGGTCAGCGCCGGCTGCGCGACCAGCTTGATCGCGGTCAGCAACAAGGCGTCGGGCAGCACGCCGTGCGCCGACCGCTTCTCCGCCAGGAACAACCCGAGGCTCACCAGCGCGCACGGGCTGGCCGCGCCGCCGAGCAGCTTCAGGAACGTCTCGGCGCTGGCCGGCGGCGCGACATGCGCGGCCGACACCAGCGCGCCAAGGATCGGCGACACGATCAGCGGGTTGCGGCCCAGCGAGCCGAACACCTTCAGCGCGAGCCGGTGCGGCGCGCGCACGCTTTGCAGGCCCAACTCGATCAGCACGATCGCGAAACCGAACAGTGCAGTTGCTGCTCGCGGCGAATGACTGCTTTGGACGATTGCACGGGAACGGATGCGACGAGCGCGGTCGCTGCGCGGCGGCGGATTTCCGCTTGCGCATCGACGGGCAGGCTGTCGAGCGCGTATTCCAGACCGCCGCCGCGCCCCTCACGCTTGCGAAACGACCAGGCCGCCGACTTCGCACGCAATTTGACACCTTGCATCGTGGTCGGAAGACTCGGCAGACTCATGCTCGCCAGTTCGGCAGCGGCGGTGTCCCAAACGTAGTTGAAGGTTGAAGGCGGCGGTTCCCGTAGGAATCCGAGAGAATCGGGTTTCCAGGACCAACCTCCTGCGGCGGCTCCGGTTTTTCTAGACACAGATTTGGGGTAAAACGCATCATCCAAACTGGAGTATGAGATGTTGAAGAAGACGGCAGGCCTGCAGGCAGTTGCGCTGACGGCAACGGAGGGCGCGCGTAGCGCGACCGTAGACGCCGCCAGCGCCGCCGAATTCAAACGTTGGTCCCTTCCTTGGGCGCAAACGCGCTGTCGTCCTGCGCTTACTACGCGGCGAATCCGTTGATGCCGTTTCTCGCGAAGTCGGCGTCACGATTGCCGAACTCGAACAATGGCGTGAACTCGCCTTGGCAGGCATCGAGGCCAGCCTGAAGTCGCGCCGGACCGATCCGTTGGAGGTCAAGCTCAAGGAAGCCGTGCACCGCGTCGGCGAACTGACCATGGAGGTCGAGATTCTGCGCATGGAGCGCGAGCGGCAGGAACGCCGCCCTTTGATCGCCCGGAGGTCGTCGACATGAGCCACACGATCTCCACGATAGGCAAACCTTTCGGATTGCAGCGGGTCTGCAAGGTGCTCGACTTTCCGCGTTCGACGATCTATGCCGAGCGCGCGAGGGCATTCAGCAACGTCACCCCACTTGCCTCGGTGCGGCGCGGCCCCAAGCCCCAGGTGCCCGATCACGAGCTGCTCGCGGCGATTCGTGCCGATCTGTCTCGCACGCCGTTCG
>WNEB01000074.1 GCA_009914575.1 Burkholderia gladioli | reverse complement strand
TGGCTGGTTTCCGGATCACTCAGGGTTCGCTGGTTGTGCTCATGACAAGCAACATTCTCAGCTAAACCGCCACCGCCTTCTCAAATTCCCGTCGCGACCGCCGTACACCAGATTCGACAATAGCTCCCTACCCGTCGCAGACGCCGCAGGCCGTGCGCGCCGCCTATGGCGCGCAGCGCGCCGATCCTCGATCTCGCACCGGCGCCGATGGCTTCGGTGGAGGACCTGAGCGTGCCGACGCGCGACGGCGCGACGATCCGCGCGCGGCTCATCTGCCGGTCGAGCCGAGCCTGGCCGAACCGCTGCCGGCGCTCGTGTATTTCCATGGCGGCGGTTTCACGATCGGCAGCGTCGAGACGCACGACGCGCTGTGCCGGATGTTCGCGCGCGACGCGCAGTGCGCGGTGCTGTCGGTCGATTACCGGCTCCCGCCCGAAGCGACGTTCCCGACCGCCCACGACGATGCCGACGACGCGTTCGCGTGGCTGCACCGGCACGCAGGCGAATTCGGCATCGACGCGGCGCGGCTCGCGGTGGGCGGCGACAGCGCGGGCGGCACGCTGGCCGCGGCGGTAGCGGTGCTGGCGCGCGAGCGCGGCCTGTCGCCGCGCCTGCAACTGCTGATCTATCCGGGCCTGACCGCCTATCAGCAGACGGCCTCGCATGCGCGGCTCGCGCACGGCTATCTGCTGACGGCCGAAACGATTCAGTGGTTTTTCTCGCTGTACGCGCCGAACCGGGCCGATCGCGAGGATTGGCGCTTCGCGCCGCTCGACGGCACGCGAGGCGTGCCGTCGAGCGCGGGCCTGGCGCCGGCATGGATCGCGGTGGCCGAATACGATCCGCTGTGCGACGAGGGCGAGGCCTATGCGGACAAGCTGCGCGCGACCGGTAACGCCGTCGAGCTGGTGCGCTACGACGGCATGATTCACGAGTTCTTCAAGATGGGCGGCTTCGTGCCCGCGGTGCGGCAGGCGCACGCCGATGCCGCGAAGGCGCTGCGCGCGGCGTTCGAGGCCGATTAGGCCCCGGACGCCGGGCTGGCCCGCTTTGCGCGCGGGCGGTTCAGCGTGCGCCGCCCAGGTCGACGTCGAAGCGCGCGGTGCGCTCGAACGCGCCGGGGCGCACGATGCGGTGCGAGCCGTCGTCGTCGTTGCGTTCCTTGATCTCGACCGCGAGCCGCGAACGTTCCTTGACCGTCACGCGCAGCGCCGTGGTGCCGCGCGTGCCGTATTCGGGCGTCTCGATGAAGGCGGCCGACAGCGCGCGCTCGCGGGCGAGCGGAATGCCGGTGTGCGGCAGCGCGTCGTCGGCGGTGCGCGTGTCGCGCATGAGGTCGATCAGCGTGTCGAGCGAGGGCGCGGGATCGTCGGTCAGCAGCGTGCCGAGCTCGCTGCGCTTGCGGACGAGCTTCGGCCACGGCGTATCGAGCCGCGCGTTCGACAGGCCGTGCACGCCCGCGTCGAGCAGCAGCGGCGCGTCGAGCGGCGTGTCGGGTTCGGTCGGGCGGTTGCAGTACCAGGCCAGTTCGCGGCGGCGGCAATCGCCCACCAGCAGGTTGAAGCCGTTGTAGAGCGCGGCGGTGCCGGCAATCCGGGCGATATAGTCGAGCGGCGCGACGTTGCCGCCGCCGAGGAAATCGGACACCAGCTTGCCGCGCGTGGGCGCGCCGGCGCGGATGTCGAACGGGGCGCGGTAGTTGGTCAGCGCGGCGAAGCGGCCGTCGCGCGAGACGCCGAGCCAGGTGCCGCCGCCTTCGAGGTCGCGACCGGCCAGCAGGCCCGGCACGTCCTCCCACCAGGCGATCGGCGCGCTCGTGCGCCGGAAGAATTCGTCACGGTTGGCGGTGAGCGTCAGCACCGGGCCTTCGTCGGCCTCGGGCTGCCAGTCGAATACGATCAGGCACATCGGGTGAGTCCCTCGCTGGGATCGGGGTGCGCGGACCGGGCGCACGCGACGGGCGCGCGAAGCCGCGCGCCACGATAGCACGCGCCTCAGACTTCGGTGGGCAATGCGTAGGGCAACGGCAGGAAGCGCAGCGCCGGGCCGTCGGTCGCGCCGAGATGGACCGAACCGCTTTCCTGCGCGGCCAGCTTGATCTCGACCAGCGCGTCGACGCCGCCCTCGGGCGACGCGGCCGCGTTGACGATCATCCCGCACGGCTGGCCCGGATCCTCGCTGTGGAACAGCTCGGTGCCGGGGCGGGCCGCCGCGGTGTCGACGTCGGCATGCACCAGCGCCGTGCGGCGCTTGATGGTGCCGCGATACTGGCTGCGCGCGACGATTTCCTGGCCCGGATAGCAGCCCTTGCCGAAATTGACGGCGCCGATCACGTCGTAGTTGACCATCTGCGGCACGAACTGCTCGACCACCGGCTGCGTGATGCGCGGCTCGACCGCGCGAATCTCGAGCCAATCCCAGACGGCCGGCGAGACGCGCGCGAGCTTGCCGTCGAGCGCGGGCGCCGCCGCGTCGAACTGCTCGCGGGTGGCGATCCACAGGTAGCGCGGGCGGTCGACCGCGTCGGGCAGGCGCATCAGCGTGCCGGTCGGGCCGTCGAGCTTGGTGTGCACGCCGTCGGGCAGCGCCTCGAACAGCTCCGACAGCGCCTCGCGCACCTCGCCGGCAAAGCCGGTCGCGACCAGCCCGACCGCGTCGGCGAGCTTGGCCTTGGCGCGCAGCACGAACATCGAGAGCCGCTTCTGCACGGTCGGCTGGATGTCCTTCGAGACCAGCAGGCCCACGCCGCCGGCGGTGCGCCAGGTGGTGAACGAGGCCAGCAACCGGCCTTTCGGCGAGCAGTAGCCGGCCAGCCGCACGCTGGCCGCGTCGAGGTGCTCGACGTCGTTGGTGAGCTGGCTGTGCAGGAACGTCGCGGCGTCATCGCCGGCGACATCGATGATGCCGAACTGCGGCAGCGACGCGTAGGCGCCCCCGGTGCGCACGGCCTCGAATTCGGCGGCGGGGCGGGGCAGGTCGGGCAGGGCGGGGGCGACCGTGGCGGGTGCCCCGTTGGCGATCGGTGTGCTCATGGAACAGGGGAACAGTCAATCCTGACTTTGGCGGAGACAAGCAAATATTATATGCCTCTCTTGAATTTCGAGTGGGTGGATTTTTCAGGGTCAAGGGCGGGCGAAGCCCGGCGCAGCGAACCCTTGATGCGGAGAAATCTACGAGCACGCTTGAGGGCTCGGGCCAGGCAAAGCCTTGCGCCGCCTGGCCCCCGAGCCCGTCCGGCGGGCGAGGACTTCCCCGCCTTGGGGCGGGGGCTAGGGGTGGGAAGATACCGTTTTGCGACGTAGGTTTTCGTACCCCGGCGGCCCTTTTCACCCACTCAAATTTCAAGAGAGCCTTATTATATTAACCTTCACCGAACCCCGTTCCCGATGTCCCTACTATCGAAATGCGCCGCGCTCGCGGCGGCGGTCGTCGTCGTGGCCGCCGCGCTGGCGGGCGGCGGTTATTATCTGGCGATCCAGCCCCTCGTCTTGCCGGCCCCGAGCGTCGATGTCACGATCAAGCCCCGCAGCAGCGTCAAGAGCGTCGCGCAGCAGCTCGTGCACGGCGGCGTGCCGCTGCAGCCGCAGCTGTTCACGCTGATGACGCGCGTGCTCGGCCTGTCGAGCCGCCTCAAGTCGGGCAATTACGAATTCAACACCGGCGTGACGTCGTACGACGTCCTGCAGAAGCTCGCGCGCGGCGATGTCAACGAATACGTGGCGACCGTCATCGAAGGCTGGACCTTCAAGCGCATGCGCGCCGAGCTCGACACCAATCCGGCCCTCGTGCACGCCACGATCGGCATGAGCGACGCGGACGTGCTGCGCGCGATCGGCGTGACGCTGGCCGAGATCAGCCGCGGCAGCGGCGAGGGCCTGTTCTTCCCCGATACCTACCTGTTCGACAAGGGCACCAGCGACGTCAACGTCTACCGGCGCGCCTACCGCCTAATGCAGACGCGTATCGACGAGGCGTGGCGCATGCGCGCACCGGGCCTGCCGTATCGCTCGTCTTATGAAATTCTGACGGTCGCATCGATCGTCGAGAAGGAAACCGGCCACGCGGCCGACCGCTCGCTGGTGGCGGCGGTGTTCGCGAACCGGCTGAAGATCGGCATGCCGCTGCAGACCGACCCGAGCGTGATCTACGGTCTCGGCGACGCCTACGACGGCCACCTGCGCAAGCGGGATCTGCAAATGGACACTCCTTACAATACCTACACGCGCCGCGGTCTGCCGCCGACGCCGATCGCGCTTCCGGGCGCGGCGTCGCTGCAGGCCGCCGTGAACCCGGCCGCCACCGCGGCGCTCTATTTCGTCGCCCGGGGCGACGGCACGAGCGTCTTCTCGGATACGCTCGGCGATCACAACAAGGCCGTGGACAAATACATTCGAGGTCAATGAGATGGCGCGTGGAAAATTCATCACGTTCGAGGGGATCGACGGCGCGGGCAAGACCACGCACCTCGCCTGGTTCTGCGAACAGCTGCGCGCGCGGGGCGCGAGCACCGGCCGGCAGGTCGTGCAGACGCGCGAGCCGGGCGGCACGACGCTCGGCGAAGCGCTGCGCACGGTGCTGCTGGAGCAACCGATGGACCTGGAAACCGAGGCGCTGCTGATGTTCGCGAGCCGTCGCGAGCATCTGGCGCGCGTGATCGAGCCGGCGCTCGCGCGCGGCGACTGGGTGGTGTCCGACCGTTTCACCGACGCCACGTTTGCCTATCAGGGCGGCGGTCGCGGCCTGCAGCGCGACAAGCTGGAGGCGCTCGAGCGCTGGGTGCAGGGCGGTTTCCAGCCCGATCTGACGCTGTTGTTCGACGTGCCGCCCGACATCGCCAGCGTACGGCGCGGCGCGGCGCGCGCGCCCGACAAGTTCGAGGCCGAGAGCGACGCGTTCTTCCTGCGCACGCGCGCCGAGTACCTGCGCCGCGCCGAGGAGGCGCCGTACCGCTTCGTCGTCGTCGACGCCACGCAGTCGATCGCGCAAATCCAGTGGCAGCTCGACACCGTGCTGGCCGCGCTCTGAGCAAGGGGCCGATCCGATGATCTATCCGTGGCAAACCGACGACTGGAACCGCCTGCAGGCGCTGCGCACGGCCTGGCCGCATGCGCTGTTGCTGCACGGCCAGGCCGGCATCGGCAAGCTGCGCTTCGCGCAGCATCTGGCGCAGGGCTTTCTGTGCGAGGCGCCGCAGGCCAGCGGCGAGCCGTGCGGCCAGTGCGCGGCCTGCAACTGGTTCGCGCAGGGCAACCATCCCGATTACCGGGTGGTGCTGCCCGAGGCGCTGGCCGGCGAAGCGCCGGGCGCGGCGGCCGAGGAGCCGAAGGCCGACGCCGACGAGGGCGGCAAGAAAACCCGCACGCCGAGCAAGGAAATCAAGATCGAGCAGGTGCGCGGGCTGCTCGATTTCGTCGGCGTGGGCTCGCACCGCGGCGGCGCGTGCGTGGTGGTGCTGTATCCGGCCGAGGCGCTCAACGTGGCGGCCGCCAACGCGCTGCTGAAAACGCTCGAGGAGCCGCCGTCGGGCGTGGTATTCCTGCTGGTGTCGGCGCGCCTCGACCGGCTGCTGCCGACCATCATCAGCCGCTGCCGCCAATGGCCGATGACGCTGCCGTCGCACGAGGCCGCGGTGGCCTGGCTCGACGCACAGCGCGTGCCCGATGCGACCGCGCTGCTGGCCGAAGCCGGCGGCGCGCCGCTGGCCGCGCTTGCGCTGGCCAGCGACGAGCACCGCCCGCTGCGAGACTGGACGCTCGCGCAACTGGCCGCCGGCTCGAAGTGCGACGCGTTCGCCTGCGGCGAATCGCTCCAGAAGCTGCCGGTGCCGGTCGTGCTCGGCTGGCTGCAGCGCTGGAACTACGATCTGCTCGCCCAGCTCGCGGCCGGCCAGCCGCGCTATTTTCCGGCCCAGCGCGCCGCGCTCGAACGCTGCGCGACCGCCGTCGACGCGAACGCGTTCGCGCGTTTCACCAAGACCGTCACGCGGCAGCGCGCGGTCGAGAATCACCCGCTCAACGCGCGGCTCGTGTTCGAGGAGCTGTTCCTCGGCTATCGCGAGATTTTCGCGTGAGCGGGCCGGCACTTTTCACCGTCTGACAGGAAGCGCAGGATGTTCGTCGATTCCCATTGCCACATCAATTTCGAAGGCCTCGCCGACCGGCTGCCAGACGTGCTCGCGAACATGCGCGAACAGCAGGTCACGCATGCGCTGTGCGTGTCGGTCGATCTCGAAACGCTGCCGCAGGTGCTCGCGATCGCCGAGCAGCACGCGCACATCTACGCGTCGGTGGGCGTGCATCCCGATCACGAGGACGTGCGCGAGCCGTCGCTGGCCGAACTGATCGAGCTGGCGGCGCACCCGAAGGTGGTGGCGATCGGCGAGACCGGCCTCGATTACTACCGGCTCGGCGAGCGCAGCATCGCCGACATGGAATGGCAGCGCGAGCGCTTTCGCACCCATATCCGCGCCGCGCACGCCACGCGCAAGCCGCTGATCATCCACACGCGCGCCTCGTCGGAGGACACGCTGCGGATCATGGCCGAGGAAAACGCCTCGGTGCCGGGCGGCGTGATGCACTGCTTCACCGAACCCTGGCCGGTGGCCGAGGCGGCGCTCGCGCAGAACTTCCACATCTCGCTGTCGGGCATCGTCACGTTCAGGAAGGCCGAGGACGTGCAGGACGTGGCGCGCCGCGTGCCGATCGAGCGTCTGCTGATCGAAACCGATTCGCCGTACCTCGCGCCGGTGCCGTATCGCGGCAAGCCGAATGAACCTGCGTACGTCAGTTATGTCGGACGCTTTATCGCGGCGCAACGCGGCATGTCCGACGAAGCACTTGCCGCCGCGACCTCGCAGAACTTTTTCCGGCTGTTCGGCATCGCCGCCTGAGGCGCGGTCGCACCGGATCAACCCAGGGCAGGGAAACGCTGATTTATGCGCCAACTGGCCGATTTTTTTTGGGGGGGGACGAGTCGGTGTGAAACTTTCGGGATAACGAAGTGAATGAGTGTGAATTTCGGGGCGGCCTCAAATCTGAAGTGCAACACCTTCGCCAACCGGTAAAGTCCGCGAATGGCAAAGAGAACGTACCAACAACTGCAACCTGAAGAACGTATGCGAATCGATTTCTGGCGGGACGAGCGATT
>WNEB01000073.1 GCA_009914575.1 Burkholderia gladioli | reverse complement strand
CCAAGCCATGCCATGCGGCCATTGCTGCACGCAGTGCTATTCCTTCGATTCCGCCACGCGAGGGTGCCGTTCATTGGCCAGCGGATATGCCCGGTGCGGCGTGGCGTAATGGCGCGGTTGATGCAATGGCCCGTGACGGTCGTCGAGAATGGAAGCAAGACAGTGGCTACCACCGGCGATCGCTTGCCGAGAATGCGATGTATCGGTTCAAGACCCTCACCGGCAACTGTCTCTGGGCGCGTCACATCGACTCGCAGGCGACCGAGGTCTCCGTTCGCGTCGGCGTCATCAACCGTATGGCGGGCCTCGCTCGTCCGCAATCCGTTCGTATCGCCTGAAATTATGCCCGTCGATGCTATTGCATCCTCACACTCGATTTATGCAACAACGCCACTCGAAACTCAAAAGAGCCGTTTATTTCTATATAACCGCGCCGCGCGCTCAGCCGCGTGCGATGGCCTTCACGCAATCGGCGACGAGCGGCGGGCCGCGATAGATGAAGCCCGTGTAGAGCTGCACCAGCGAAGCGCCGGCCGCGAGTTTCGCACGCGCGTCCTCGCCCGAAAAGATGCCGCCAACCCCAATGATCGGCACCGCGCTGCCGAGTTCGGCGTGCAGCTTGCGGACCACGTCGGTGGAGGCGTCGAACACCGGGCGGCCCGACAGGCCGCCAATTTCGTCGGCGTGCGGCATGCCCTGCACGGCTGCGCGCGACAGCGTGGTGTTGGTGGCGATCACCGCCTCGATGCGGTGGCGCAGCAGCAGCGCGGCGATTTCCTTGCCCTGCTCGTCGTCGAGATCGGGCGCGATCTTCAGCGCGAGCGGCACGAGCTTGCCGTGCAGGTCGGCCAGCCGCGCCTGCTTGTCCTTCAGCGCGGCGAGCAGCGCGTCGAGCGCGTTGGTGCCCTGCAGCTGGCGCAGGTTCTTGGTGTTCGGCGACGAGATGTTGATCGTCACGTAGCTGGCGAACGGGTAGACGCGCTCGAGGCAGTACAGGTAATCCTCGGCGGCGCGTTCGATCGGCGTGTCGGCGTTCTTGCCGATGTTCAGGCCCAGCACGCCGCGATAGCGCGCGGCCTGCACGTTCTTCACGAATTGATCGACACCGTGGTTGTTGAAGCCCATCCGGTTGATCACCGCGTTCGCTTCGGGCAGGCGGAAGATGCGCGGGCGCGGGTTGCCCGGCTGCGCGCGCGGCGTGACCGTGCCCACCTCGATGAAGCCGAAGCCGAGCGCGGCCAGGCCGTCGATGCAGGCGCCGTCCTTGTCCAGCCCGGCCGCCAGCCCGACCGGGTTGCGGAAGGTCAGGCCCATCACGGTGCGCGGCACGTACGGCACGTTCGGCGCGAGCAGGCCCGCGAGGCCGGTGCGACCGGCGGCGCCGAGCATGCGCAATGTCAGGTGGTGGGCATCTTCGGCATCCATCTTGAAGAGGGACGCGCGGGCGAGCGGATAAAGGGAGCTGAACACGGCGGAACGGGCGGGGGCCGGAAAATTGATAAGCCGGCATTTTAACCGAACCGGGAGGCTGGCCGGCCAGGAATGCAGGGCTGCGATGGCGGGGCAGCGGGCGGCATGTGCGTGCGCCGCCGTGCGCCACGACGGCAGGCGCTTCAGCGCGTCGAGCCGTGACCGCCCGGCAGCGGTGCGCGGGCCAGCGCCGCGTCGACCGGCGGCAGATCGACGGTGGCCGGGTCGAGCGGCTTCCAGCGGTCGTCGATCAGGCCTTCGAGCGGCCGGAAGTTGGCCTTGTAGGCCATCTTCTGGCTTTCGCGGATCCAGTAGCCGAGATAGACGTAGGGCAGCCTCAGGCGGCGCGCCTGCTCGATCTGCCAGAGGATGTTGTAGGTGCCGTAGCTCTTGTGCGCATCCTCGGGTTCGAAGAACGTGTAGCCCGAGGAGAGCCCGTCGCCGAGGATGTCGATCATGCTGATCATGCGCAGCGCGCCGGGCTCGGGCGCGGCATCGGGATCGCTCGGGTTGGCCTGCGGCGCGTCGCGGAATTCGACGAGCCGCGAGTTGATCCGGCTTTGCAACAGGAACTGCTCGTATTGATCGCGGCTGTCGCGATCCATGCCGCCGCCCGCGTGGCGCGCCGACTGGTAGCGCATGTAGAGCGCGTAATGCTCCTCGTCGTAGTGCAGCGGCGAGACCGACGCCACCAGCCCGCGATGGCGGTTCCACATCTTGCGCTGGGTGCGGTTCGGCGCGCACGCGTCGACCGGCACGCGCACCGGCACGCAGGCGCGGCAGCCGTCGCAATAGGGCCGATACGTGAACACGCCCGAGCGCCGGAAGCCGGCCTTGACGAGTTCGGTATAGATGTCGGAATTGATCAGATGGCTCGGCGTGGCGACTTGCGAGCGCGCCACGCGGCCGTCGAGATAACTGCACGGGTACGGCACCGTTGCATAGAACTGCAGGGCTGAAAGCGGTGAAAGCGGCAACTCGGTGGGATGAGTCATGGGCAGCTCTCGAGGCGGGAGGATCGCGTCAGCGGGCCGGGCGGAAGCCGCCGGGCCGCATGGCGCGCCGAGCCGGGCCCGAACGGATCCCGCACGCGGGGCCGGTGCGGCGGCACACGACGCGCGTGCTGCGCGCGCCGACCGACGCCGGACACGGCGCATGCGAAGGGGAGATCGTCAGGGTGGGCATCGGATGTCTTGTCGGATAGGGCCGGCCTTGGCGAGCGCCGACCGGTCGGATGACGACAAAGGTAACATGAAAATTATGCCTCTCTTGAATTTCGAGTGGGTGGATTTTTCCGGGTCAAGGGCGGGCGAAGCCCGGCGCAGCGAACCCTTGATGCGGAGAAATCTACGAGCACGCTTGAGGGCTCGGGCCAGGCAAAGCCTTGCGCCGCCTGGCCCCCGAGCCCGCCCCAAGGCGAGGACTTCCCCGCCTTGGGGCGGGGCTAGGGGTGGGAAGATACCGTTTTGCGACGTAGGTTTTCGTACCCCGGCGGCCCTTTTCACCCACTCAAATTTCAAGAGAGCCTGTTATATCGGCCGGAACCGCCTTGGCGCTGCCTCGGAAGCGGTGAGCGGAACGACCGCCGCCTGCGCTGCCGACAAGGCGCGCGGGCGTGCGGAATCCGTCCGGAGGGGCGCCGGCCCGAGCGCCCGAGGCACGTATTCTAATGACAGATTGTTGAGACGAGGGAAACGGCGGGGAGTGCGGGGGAGGGGAAGCGCAGCGGCGCCGACCGGAAGCCCCGACCGGCGCGGCGGTGTATTTACTTTGCGTGGGCGGTGACGAGGGCGTCCGCTCCCAGCATCCGCTCCACATACCGCGCGATCATGTCGATCTCGAGATTGACCTGCACCCCGGCCTTCAGATGACGCAGCGTCGTGACCTGCACCGTATGCGGAATCAGGTTGATCGAGAATTCGCAGCCGTCGGCGCGATCGGTCACGGCGTTGACGGTCAGGCTCACACCGTTGACCGTGATCGAGCCCTTGTAGGCCAGATACTTGCCGAGTTCCTTCGGCGCCAGCACGCGCAGTTCGTGCGATTCGCCGACCGGCGCGAAATGCCTCACGGTGCCGAGGCCGTCCACGTGGCCCGACACGATATGGCCGCCGAGCCGGTCGTGCGCGCGCAGCGCCTTCTCCAGGTTCACGTCGCCCGGTTCGGCCAGGCCGACCGTGCGGTTCAGGCTCTCGCGCGAGACTTCGACGGTGAACGTGTCGGCCGTGGTGGCGATGGCCGTCATGCACGCGCCCTGGATCGCGATGCTGTCGCCGAGCGCGACGTCGCCGAGGTCGAGCCCGCCCGCCTGGACGATCAGCCGAACGCCGGCGTCGGCTTCGGCGCCGAGCGCTTCGATGGTTTCAATGCGGCCGACCGCCGCGACGATTCCGGTAAACATCGTGTGATTTCCGTGAACAGGTTCAGTGAGCCGACGGCGCGACGAAGCGCGCGAGAATGCGCAGGTCGTCGCCGATGCGGTCGAGGGTGTGGAATTGCAGCGTGGCGCGCTGGGCCAGCGTGGCCGGCGCGACCAGGTTGAACATGCCGGCCGCGTTGTCGCCGAGCAGCGTGGGCGCGAGATAGACGAGCAGCTCGTCCACGCAGCCCTCGCGCAGCAGCGAGCCGTTCAGCTTGTGGCCGGCCTCGACATGCAGTTCGTTGATGCCGCGCTTGCCGAGCACGGCCAGCATGGCGGGCAGGTCGACCTTGCCGTTCGCGTCGGCCAGCGGCACGACTTCGGCGCCGCGGTCGCGCAGCGCGACCGCGCGGCCCTCGCCGGCCGCATCGAGCACGCCGCAAAAGATCAGGATCGGCGCGCCGCTCATCAGCTTCGCGTCGAGCGGGATCTCGAGCCGGCTGTCGACCAGCACGCGCAGCGGCTGGCGCGGGGTATCGATGCCGCGCACGGTGAGCTGCGGATCGTCCTCGCGCACGGTGCCGATGCCGGTCAGGATCGCGCAGGCGCGGGCGCGCCAGGCGTGACCGTCGGCGCGCGCGGCCTCGCCGGTGATCCACTGGCTTTCGCCGCCCGGCAGCGCGGCGCGGCCGTCGAGCGAGGCAGCGCTCTTCATGCGCAGCCACGGTCGGCCGCGCGTCATGCGCGACACGAAGCCGATGTTCATCTCGCGCGCTTCCTGGGCCAGCAGCCCGCAGCGCACGTCGATGCCGGCGTCGCGCAGCATGCCGAGCCCCTTGCCGGACACGAGCGGATTCGGATCTTCCATCGCGGCGATCACCTTGCCGACGCGCGCGTTGATCAGCCCGAGCGCGCACGGCGGCGTGCGGTCGAAGTGGCTGCACGGTTCGAGCGTCACGTATACCGTGGCGCCGCGCAGGTCGTGGCCCCGCGAGCGCGCGCCCTTCATCGCCTGCACCTCGGCGTGATCCTGCCCGGTCGGCTGGGTGTGGCCTTCGCCGATCACCGCGCCATCCTTGACGATCACGCAGCCGACGCGCGGGTTCGGCGTGGTGGTGTACATGCCGCGCGACGCCAGATCGAGCGCGCGCTGCATGTGCGCGAAATCAGTTTCCGAGAACATTGCGTCTCCGGATCGGGAAGGTCAGGCCGCGAGCGCGGCGAACGCGCGGCGTGCGGCGGCCAGCGTTTCGTCGATCACGGCGTCGTCGTGCACGCTCGACACGAAGCCGGCCTCGTAGGCCGACGGCGCGAAATACACGCCTTCGTCGAGCATCAGATGGAAGAAGCGGTTGAAGCGCTCGATATTGCTCTTGGTCACGTCGGCGAAGCTGGCCGGCACGGTGTCGGTGAAATACAGGCCGAACATCGCGCCGATCGAATCGGCCGCGAACGGCACGCCGGCAGCCTTCGCCTCGGCCGCGAGGCCGTCGGCGAGGCGCTTGGTCTGCGCCGTGAGCGCGTCGTAGAAGCCCGGCGCCTGGATCAGCTCGAGCGTCTTGATGCCGGCGGCGACGGCGATCGGGTTGCCCGACAGCGTGCCCGCCTGATAGACGCTGCCGAGCGGCGCGAGGTGGGCCATGATGTCGCGCCGACCGCCGAAGGCCGCGACCGGCATGCCGCCGCCGATCACCTTGCCGAGGCAGGTCAGGTCGGCCTGGATGCCGTAATGCTGCTGCGCCCCGCCGAGCGCGACGCGGAAGCCGCACATCACCTCGTCGAAGATCAGCACGGCGCCGTGCTTCGTGCAGAGCGCGCGCAGCGCGTTGTGGAATTCCTGGGAGCCGCGCACCAGGTTCATGTTGCCGGCCACCGGCTCGACGATCACGGCGGCGATCTCGTCGCCGAACGCCGTGAAGGCTTCCTCGAGCGCGGCGACGTTGTTGTACTCGAGCACCGTGGTGTGCTTGGCGATGTCGGTCGGCACGCCGGCGGACGTGGGGTTGCCGAACGTCAGCAGGCCGGAGCCGGCCTTGACCAGCAGGCTGTCGGCGTGGCCGTGATAGCAGCCCTCGAACTTGACGATGCGGCTGCGGCCCGTGAAGCCGCGCGCGAGACGCAGCGCGCTCATGGTGGCTTCGGTGCCGCTCGACACCATCCGCACCTGCTCGATCGACGGTACCAGCTTGCAGATTTCCTCGGCGATCTCGATCTCGGCCTCGGTCGGCGCGCCGACCGAGAAGCCGTCGGCCAGCACGGCCTGCACGGCGGCCAGCACCTCGGGGTGGACGTGGCCGACGATCATCGGGCCCCAGGAGCCGATGTAATCGATGTAGCTCTTGCCGTCCGCGTCCCAGAAGTGCGCGCCCTGGGCGCGCGAGACGAAGCGCGGCGTGCCGCCGACCGACCGGAAGGCGCGCACGGGCGAGTTGACGCCGCCCGGGATGGTCAGCTGGGCGCGTTCGAAGAGGGTTTGGTTGTTCGACATGGATAGGACCTGCGTAGAGAGGCGGCGACCGGGCGGGCGCGGCAGGGCACCGCGTTCGCGCCCAGGCGGACGAAACGATCGTCAGATTGTACCGAAGAGTCGCCGGGGCGGTCGGCGGGCGGCGTCGGGCCGACCGCGCGCGGTCAGCGCGGCAGCGGCGGCGGCCGGCGCTTGCCGGTCAGCTCGGCCCAGCGCTTTTCGAGCGCGCCTTCGGCTTGATCGAGGTGCCGGAGGTCTGGGCGTCCCAGGTCTGCACCGAGAACGGGTGCGTCCGCAGCGCCTCGCGCGGGATCACCACCGCATGGTGGCCGTCCACCAGCCAGTCGTAGACGAAATCGATGCAGAGCCGGTAGCCGCGCTTGGTGCCGGCGTCGGGCACCTCGTAGGGCGCGCGGGTGACGTAGCCGGAGCCGAACACGCCTTTCGGTTCCTGCGCGACGCGGTGCAGGAACACGCGGTCGCCGGGCAGGATGCTGCGCGAAAAGCCGCAGCCCCACGCGTCCTGCACCGCTTCGCCGGCGCGCACGCGCGCGGCGACCTCGGGCAGGTCGGGCCAGGGCCATTTTTTCGGGCTCCAGATCAGCAGGAAGGCGGTCATGTCGAAGGGGCCGGGCAGGGCGGGCGGTGCGCGAACACGGAATCGCGAGCTTACCCGATCGACCGCGCATGCGCGCCGGCCGGCGTCGGCCCGGCGTCTCGATCGCGGCGGCGCGCGTACAATCGAGCGTTCGTGGCGACTGTCCGGCCGCCACGCCCACCGAGCCGGTGATCTTGCCCCCGTTTCACGGACACCCCTATAAGCGATTAACTATCGCAATAGGAGGTGGACGATGACCAAGAGCAAGGCAGGCAGAAAGGGGCAGGAGTTCAGCCTGGAGTTCAGGCAGCAGGCA
>WNEB01000072.1 GCA_009914575.1 Burkholderia gladioli | reverse complement strand
AACGACCTCTGGATCCTCGCCGTCGCCCTGCATCGATCACTCGAAAAACGCGTTGACCATGATCGGGAGTCTGCCTAATCTATGAAACCCCGCCGTCCCAACCTTCAACTACGAATGGGACACCGCCGAGTGCTACTCGGAATCTATTTCCACGAAGAGAACCCGCCGCTCGGCGGCCTGGACGCGGCGCGGCGCCTCGGGCGCGGCTTCGAGCGACTCGTGATGCTGTCGATCCTGTCCAAGCGCTCGAACGTGCCGGGCATGCGCTCGGGCTTCGTGGCCGGCGACGCGGCGATCCTCAAGCGCTTCCTGCTGTACCGCACCTATCATGGCGCGGCGCTCTCGCCGGTCTGGCAGAAAGCCAGCATCGTGGCCTGGGGCGACGAGGCGCACGTGCGGGAAAACCGCGCGCTGTATGCGCAGAAGTTCAACACCGTCACGCCGATGCTGGCCGAGGTGCTCGACGTCGCGCTGCCGGACGTCGCGTTCTACCTGTGGGCCAACGTGGCGCGCACCGGCCTGTCCGACGCCGAGTTCGCCCGCCGCCTGTACGCCGACTATAATGTGAAGGTTCTGCCCGGCTCGTACCTCGCGCGCGACGCGCACGGCACGAATCCGGGCCGCGATTTCGTGCGGATCGCGCTCGTGGCCGGCGTGGCCGAATGCGTCGAGGGCGCGCCGCGCATCGTCGATTTCTGCCGCGGCCTCGCCGTCTGAGCCCGCCGGGCCCGCTCCCGTTTTCATCCTTCTTCCCACTTCCAGCGAAGCAACCAACATGTCGCAACAACTTCAGCAAATCATCGATACCGCGTGGGAAAACCGCGCCGAACTGTCGCCGAAGACCGCCCCCGCCGAAGTGCGCGAAGCCGTGGCGCACGCGATCGAGCAGCTCGACAAGGGCACCCTGCGCGTCGCCGAGAAGCAGAACGGCGACTGGATCGTCCATCAATGGCTGAAGAAGGCCGTGCTGCTGTCGTTCCGACTGGAAGACAACGCGCCGATGCCCGCCGGCGGCTTCTCGCAGTTCTACGACAAGGTGCCGTCGAAGTTCGCGAACTACACGACCGAAGATTTCGCTGCGGGCGGCTTCCGCGTCGTGCCGCCGGCCGTCGCGCGCCGCGGCTCGTTCATTGCGAAGAACGTCGTGCTGATGCCGTCGTACACCAACATCGGCGCCTACGTCGACGAAGGCACGATGGTCGACACCTGGGCGACGGTCGGTTCGTGCGCGCAGATCGGCAAGAACGCCCACCTGTCGGGCGGCGTGGGCATCGGCGGCGTGCTGGAGCCGCTGCAGGCCAACCCGGTCATCATCGAGGACAACTGCTTCATCGGCGCGCGCTCGGAAGTCGTCGAAGGCGTGATCGTCGAGGAAAACTCGGTGATTTCGATGGGCGTGTACCTGGGCCAGAGCACCAAGATCTACGATCGCGAAACCGGTGAAATCAGCTACGGTCGCATCCCGGCCGGCTCGGTGGTGGTGGCGGGCAACCTGCCGTCGAAGGACGGCTCGCACAGCCTCTACTGCGCCGTGATCGTCAAGAAGGTCGACGCCAAGACGCGCGCCAAGGTCGGCCTGAACGAACTGCTGCGAGGCGACTGATGTCCACCGTCGTCTACGGCATCCCGAACTGCGACACCGTGAAGAAGGCGCGCGTGTGGCTGGACGAGCACGGCGTGACGTTCGACTTCCACGACTTCAAGAAGGCCGGCCTCACCGCCGCCATCGTGAAAGGCTGGCTGAAGGACGTGCCGCTGGACACGCTCGTCAACCGCCGCGGCACCACCTGGCGCGGGCTGCCCGACGACGTCAAGGCCTCGGTCGACAGCGAAGCCGGCGCGATCGCGCTGATGCTGGAGAAGCCCTCCGTCATCAAGCGCCCGGTGCTGGTCGTCGACGGCCGCGTCAAATCGGTCGGCTTCGTGTCCGATCAATACGCGGCGCTGTTCGCGGCCTGAACCGAGCCCGCGCGCGAGACGCTTCGCGCGAACGGCGCGCCGCCCAGGCTTCGACCGGGCCGGCGCACCTACCGACCTGCCGACCGTCGCGCCGGCATTTTTCATCGAAAGTGGTCCGAACCATGTCCGCCGCCCTTGCCCTTACCGAACAACTGATCGCGCGCCCGTCCGTGACGCCCGACGATCAGCATTGCCAGCAGATCATGATCGAGCGCCTCTCGGCGATCGGCTTCGCGTGCGAGACGATCGCCTCGAACGGCGTGACGAACCTGTGGGCCGTCAAGCGCGGCGCCGACGGTCGCGACGGCAAGCTGCTCGCGTTCGCGGGCCACACCGACGTGGTGCCCACCGGCCCGCTCGAACAGTGGACGTCGCCGCCCTTCATTCCGGCGCACCGCGACGGCAAGCTGTACGGCCGCGGCGCGGCCGACATGAAGACGTCGCTGGCGGGCTTCGTGGTGGCGAGCGAGGAATTCGTGGCCGCCCACCCGGGCCATCGCGGCTCGATCGCGATGCTGATCACGAGCGACGAGGAAGGCCCGGCGACCGACGGCACCGTCAAGGTGTGCGAGGCGCTCAGCGCACGCGGCGAACGGCTCGACTACTGCATCGTCGGCGAACCCACCTCCACCGCCGCGCTCGGCGACGTGGTCAAGAACGGTCGGCGCGGCTCGATGTCGGGCGAACTCGTCGTGAAGGGCGTGCAGGGGCACATCGCCTACCCGCATCTCGCGAAGAACCCGATCCATCTGCTCGCCCCGGCGCTGGCCGAACTGGCCGCCGAGCGCTGGGACGACGGCAACGAATATTTCCCGCCCACCACCTGGCAGGTGTCGAACCTGCACGGCGGCACCGGCGCGACCAACGTGATCCCGGGCCATGTCACGCTGCTGTTCAACTTCCGCTTCTCGACGGCCAGCACGGTCGAGGGCCTGCAGTCGCGCGTTCACGCCATCCTCGACAAGCACGGCTTCGACTACGAACTGAAGTGGTCGATCAGCGGCCACCCGTTCCTGACGTCGCGCGGCGAACTGTCGACGGCGCTGGAGAACGCGATCCGCGACGAAACCGGCCTCACCACGGAACTGTCGACCACCGGCGGCACCTCAGACGGCCGCTTCATCGCGCGCATCTGCCCGCAGGTCATCGAATTCGGCCCGCCCAGCGGGTCGATCCACAAGATCGACGAGCATGTCGAGCTGCGCTTCATCGACCCGCTGAAGAACGTCTATCGCCGCGTGCTCGAACAACTGATTGCCTGACGCAACGGAACCCGCCAGCCCCTCTTGAATTTCGAGTGAGTGGATTTTTCCGGGTCAAGGGCGGGCGAAGCCTGGCGCAGCGAACCCTTGATGCGGAGAAATCTACGAGCACGCTTGAGGCCTCGGGCCAGGCAAAGCCTTGCGCCGCCTGGCCCCCGAGCCCGTCCGGCGGCGAGGACTTCCCCGCCTTGGGGCGGGGCTAGGGGTGGGAAAATACCGTTTTGCGACGTAGGTTTTCGTACCCTGGCGGCCCTTTTCACCCACTCAAATTTCAAGAGAGCCAACCGCCATGACCTCCTCCGCCACGCCCGCCGCCACCTTCTCGACGATCCGCGACCTGGTGCGCTACGCGGTGACGCGCTTCTCGGCCGAACAGCTGTCGTTCGGCCATGGCTCGGACAACGCCTACGACGAGGCCGTCTACCTGGTGCTGCACACGCTACACCTGCCGATCGACACGCTCGAGCCGTTCCTCGACGCGCGCCTGCTGCCCGACGAAATCGACGCCGTGCTGCAACGCGTCGAGCGCCGCGCCACCGAACGGCTGCCGGCCGCCTACCTGACCAACGAAGCGTGGATGCACGGCCACCGCTTCTATGTCGACGAACGCGTGATCGTGCCGCGCTCGTTCATCGGCGAACTGCTCGACGACGGCCTTCAGCCCTACGTGGCCGACCCGGAACACGTGGGCGCGGTGCTCGAACTGTGCACCGGCTCGGGCTGCCTCGCGATCCTGGCCGCCGAAGCGTTCCCGAACGCCGACATCGACGCGGTGGATCTCTCCGAGGAAGCGCTCGAAGTGGCCGAGATTAACGTGACCGACTACGGCCTCGACCACCGCATCGCGCTGCATCACGGCGATCTTTACGCGCCGCTGCCGACCGAACGGCTCGACAACCCCGACCTGCGCTACGACGTGATCCTCAGCAATCCGCCGTACGTGAACGCCGAATCGATGGCCGCGCTGCCCGACGAATACCGCCACGAGCCGGAAATGGCGCTGGCGGGCGGCGAGGACGGCATGGACATCGTGCGCCGCCTGCTGCGCGACGCGAAGAAATGGCTCAAGGACAACGGCGTGCTGGTGGTCGAAATCGGCAACGAACGGCACAACGTCGAAGCCGCGTTCGGCGGGCTCGACCTGATCTGGCTGCCGACCAGCGCCGGCGACGACAGCGTGTTCCTGATCCACGCCGCCGACCTGCCGTACTCGGCCTGAGCGGGCGCTGAACCGGCGGCGAACCGCGCCGCGAACCTGTGGCCGGGTCCGCGGCCACCGGCGCGGATCCGGCCACAGGTTCTGCATCGGGCCGCACAGTTCGTTAAGATGCGGCAGGCGGCCCGGCGTTTCTGGCCGCCGGTCGCCTGCACCGCTTCCGCCACGAACTGCCCGGAACCTCAGCAACGATGCATCTCGACTGGCTTCATCTCGGCACCCTCGTCGCGCTCGCCCATATCCTCGGGCTGATCGCCGCATGCCACGCGATCCTCAACACCCGCACCTCGCAGGGGGCGATCGCCTGGGCGGTCTCGCTGACCGCGATGCCCTACCTCACCCTGATTCCCTACCTGTTCCTCGGTCGCAGCAAATTCTCCGGCTACGTGGATGCGCGCCGCACCGAAACGGCGGCACTGCGCACGCGCTCTCGCCCGGCAAGCTGGGATACGCACGGCAGCTCGCTCGGCGTGCCCAGCGACACGCTCGGCGCCTCGCCGGTGCGCGCGCTGACGCAACTTGGCGGGATGCCGTTCGTGGGCGGCAATGCCGTGCGGCTGCTGGTGAACGGCGAAGCCACCTTTTCGGCGATCCTGTCGGCCATCGAGGACGCCCGCCACTACGCGATCGTGCAGTTCTTCATCGTGCGCGACGATGCGCTCGGCGACATGCTGCGCGACGCGCTGCTGGCCTGCGCCGCGCGCGGCGTGCGCTGCTATCTGCTGTACGACAGCATCGGCAGCTTCGACCTGCCGCACCACCGCTACGTGAACGCCTTGCGCGCGGGCGGCGTGGAAGTGCACACGTTCGCCACCAACAAGCGTTTCGTGAACCGCTTCCAGCTCAACTTCCGCAACCACCGCAAGATCGTGGTGGTGGACGGCGAGCGCGCGTTCGTGGGCGGCCACAACGTGGGCGTGGAGTACCTCGGCGCCAATCCGAAGCTCTCTCCGTGGCGCGACACGCACATCGAACTGCGCGGGCCGGTGGTGGCCAACGTGCAGTATGTGTTCGCCGAGGACTGGCACTGGGCCACGCAGTCGCTGCCGGTGAGCGCTCCCGTGCAGCCGCCGGTTGGCGACGAGGACATGCACTGCCTGGTCGTGCCGATGGGGCCCGCCGACAAGCAGGAAACCGGCTCGCTGTTCTTCGTCGAGGCGATTCACGCGGCGCGCGAGCGCGTGTGGATCACCACGCCCTACCTCGTACCCGACGAGGCCGTGATCTCGGCGCTGAAGCTGGCCGTGATGCGCGGCGTGGACGTGCGGATCCTGATCCCGAGCCGGCGCGATCACTACGTGGTGTTCGAGGCCTCGAAACTGTACGCGCGCGACCTGGTGGACGCCGGCGTGCGGATCTTCCGCTACCGGCCCGGCTTCCTGCATCAGAAAGTGGTGCTGATCGACGACGCGGCGGCCGCGATCGGCAGTGCGAACCTCGACAACCGCTCGTTCCGCCTGAACTTCGAAATCATGGTGCTGACCGTCGACGCCGGCTTTGCCGCCGACGTAGATGCCATGCTCGAACGGGATTTCTCACTGGCCGACGAAGTCGACCTCAGCGAACTCCAGCGCGCCGGCGCATGGCGGCGCATGCTGATGCAGGTCGCCCGGCTGTTCGCGCCGATCCTCTGAGCGTCGACGCCGCGCACGCGGCGGCGCCGTGGTTCAGAGCAGCGCCTCGATGTCGGTCGCCACGTCCGCCGGCTTGGTGGTGGGCGCATAGCGCTTGACCACCTTGCCGTCGCGACCGATCAGGAATTTCGTGAAATTCCACTTGATCGCCCTCAGGCCCAGCACGCCCGGCGCCTCGTCGGTGAGCCAGCGAAACAGCGGATGTACCTGCTCGCCCTTGACGTCGACCTTCTCGAACAGCGGAAAGCTCACGCCGAACCGCTGCTCGCAGAACGCGCCGATCTGCGCGGCATCGCCCGGCTCCTGCTTGCCGAACTGGTTGCACGGGAAGCCGAGCACGGTCAGGCCGCGGCTGCCGTAGCGCGTATACAACTCCTGCAGGCCCGCGTACTGCGGCGTGAATCCGCATTCGCTCGCGGTATTGACGATCAGCAGCACCTTGTCTCGGTAATCGCCGAGCGACACGTCGCTGCCGTCGAGCGCCTTTGCGGTGAATGAATAAACGGTATCGGTCGGCATCGGATTCTCCCGGGCACAGGTTCGGTGGGTGGGAGCTGGCGTGCTGCAAGCCACCGCGGCAGTCTATGCGAAACCGCTGCCGCGCGTGAGTCGGCCGAACGGACAGTGCCCCGCGCCGGGCCGGCGGTCTAGAATAACGGGTTTCCCTTGCCCTTCCCGTCGTGATCCGTTTCAACCAGTTCAGTTTCGCGCGCGGCACCAAGCCGCTGTTCGAGGGCGCCACCTTCGCGCTCAACCCCGGCGAAAAGGCCGGCCTCGTCGGTGCGAACGGCGCGGGCAAATCCACGCCGTTTTCGGTGCTGCGCGGCGAATTGAACGCCGACGGCGGCGATTTCTCGATGCCGCCGTCGTGGCAGATCGCGCACGTCTCGCAGGAAACGCCGGCCGTCGATCGCACCGCGCTCGATTACACGCTCGACGGCGACGCCGCGCTGCGCCGCATCGAGGGCCGCATCGCCGCGGCAGCCGCCGCGCACGACGGCTCGGCCGAGGCCGAGGCGCACGTGGCGTTCGCCGATGATCTTGCCCCGTTTCACGGACGCCCCTATAAGCGATTAACTATCGCAATAGGAGGTGGACGATGACCAAGAGCAAGGCAGGCAGAAAGGGGCAGGAGTTCAGCCTGGAGTTCAGGCAGCAGGCACTGTTGCGAGCGGCCACAGAAGGGGTA
>WNEB01000071.1 GCA_009914575.1 Burkholderia gladioli | reverse complement strand
GGCGCGTCACATCGACTCGCAGGCGACCGAGGTCTCCGTTCGCGTCGGCGTCATCAACCGTATGGCGGACCTCGCTCGTCCGCAATCCGTTCGTATCGCCTGAAATTATGCCCGTCGATGCTATTGCATCCTCACACTCGATTTATGCAACAACGCCCCCCAAAGGATCGAATCGGGTGCGAGCTTCAACGGCGACCGGGCGGCTTGCCGTCGGGCGATGCGAGCCGCTTGGGCGACACGTGGGCAGTACATGCCGTTGGTCTGCGTGTTGCGGGCCAGTTCGCGACTCAACGTCGAGGGGGAGCGATTCGCATACGTTCTTCAGGTTGCAGTTGTTGGTACGTTCTCTTTGCCATTCGCGGACTTTACCGGTTGGCGAAGGTGTTGCACTTCAGATTTGAGGCCGCCATGGCTTTGAATGCCGGCGGCCCATGCCGCGGCGGTCGATCGCGGCGAACTCAACTCGCGATGCCGGCGCCGGCGTCGAGTTCGAACAGGTGGCGCAGGTGGCGGGCCACGCCGGCCTCGGCGTTACTGCCGATGCGCGGCACCTCGGGCAGGCGCAGCATCAAGTCCGGATTGGCGTTGTCCATCATGAACGGAAAACCGGTCGTTTCGAGCAGATCGATGTCGTTCATGTTGTCGCCGAACGCCACGCAGTGCGCGCGATCGAGGCCGAGCCGCTCCAGCACGACGCGCAGCGCACGGCCCTTGGACACGCCGGTCGTCATCACCTCGAGGCAATCGGGCAGCGAATAGGTGACGTACAGCACCTCGCCGAAACGGCTCTTCAGATTGGCCGCCACCGCCGCCAGATCCTCCGGCTCCCCGATATACAGCACCTTGGCGACATCGGCGCCGTCATGCGCGAGCAGATCGGCGACGCGGTAGACGAAACCCGAATCCTGATGGAAATCGAGCAGATCCGGCGCTTCGCGGTCGATCAGCCAGGTTTTGTCGGTGAACAGGTTCACGATCACGCGACCGTGCCGGCCCGCCACGTCGGGACGCACCAGTTCTCGCACCGTTTCCGGCGCGATGTCGCGCGCATGCAGCGGCGTGTCGTCGGGCGCATGCACGCGCGCGCCGTTCGACGTGATCAGGTAAGGCCGGATGCCGAGCACGTCGCGGATGCCGGCCACGTCGGCGTGATGACGCCCCGTCGCGATGATGAACGGCACGCCGTCGGCCGCCAGCCGCTGCACCGTCTCGACCGTGTAGGGATCGAGCTGGTGGTCGCGATTGAGCAACGTGCCGTCGAGATCGGTGCAGATGACTTTGTACATGGCTGGAGCAGGCGGGGCGCGGAAAGCTGGCATTTTACGCTGCCGCGCCGGTGCGCCGCGCGGCGACCGGCCACGGTCGCCAGCCCGAGGATGCCGGTTTCGCCGCCATCAATGCGCGCCGGCGCGGCGTGCGGCCTCGCGCTGCGCCAGCCGCAACGCACCGTGTGCCGAATCGGCCTGCGGCGCGCGCAGCCGGGCTCGATGCGCGGCAGGAACCGCCGCCTCGAGCGGACCGGCCAGCCCGCCGCACAGCGCAATCGGCAAAGATTGATCAAGATCAAGCGCATCGATCATGCGGCCGATCGCTTCGCCGGCCTCGGCAATGAGGCGATCGGCAAGCGTATGCGTGCGATGCGCGAACACGGCCGGCGCGCGCGTGGCGTAAGCCGTCTGGTTGGCGGCGCAGGACCAGACCACGAGACTGGCGCGATCGGTCGCGCCGGTGCAGGCGATCAGCGCCTCGGCGAGCGCATCGCGCGGCGCGCGGCCGTCGAGCGCCTGCTGCGCGTGGGCCAGCGCGCGCAGCCCGAACCAGGCACCGCCGGCCTCGTCGCCAGACGGAAAGCCATATAGCCGCCCGCGATACGGCACGTACCCTGCGCATCGATCGCGGCCGCCACGCTGCCGGTGCCGAGCGCGACGATCACGCCCGCCGCCCCGCCATGCGCGCCGAGCACGGTGGTGTAGGCGTCGTTTTCCACCGCCAGCGCGGGCACCGGGGCGCTGGCCAGGAACGCCTCGAGCCATGCCGCGTGATTGCTGCCGGCCAGGCCGCAGCCCATCGTGCAGCGCGCCCAATCCAGGGGCAGGCCGGCCAGCTCGAACGCCTGCGCGCAAGCCGCCTCGATCGAACGCCATGCGCCCTCGATGCCGAGCGCCAGCCCCGACGGGCCGCCGCTGCCGCGCGCGAGTTCGCGCCCGCGAGCATCGGCCAGCACCGCGCGCGTGCCGGTGCCGCCGCCGTCGATGCCGATCAGGTAAGTGGGCTCAGTCATGGTGAAACGCTCCGGGAATGCCGATCAATCGAGCCGAGAGCTTAACCGCATCGGCGCGCCCCGCCCACTGGCCGAACGGCCGGCTTGCGCCGCATGAACGTTGCGCTATGCTGGGCGCCTTCCGTGCCGGCATGGGCGCCGGCACGGAAGGCGCGAGGAACCGATGAGTGAACGCTGCAACTGGGTCCGCACGGATGCCGATGCGCATTATCACGACACCGAATGGGGCCGTCCGGCCCACGACGAGCGCTATCTATTCGAGATGCTGATCCTCGAAGGCGCGCAGGCCGGGCTGTCGTGGTCGACGATCCTGAACAAGCGCGAAGGCTACCGCGCCGCGTTCGCGAATTTCGATGCCGACGCCGTCGCGCGCTTCACGCCCGCGAAGGTCGATACCTTGATGCAGAACGCCGGCATCGTGCGCAACCGCGCGAAGATCGAATCGACCATCGTCAATGCGCGCGCCGTGCAGCGCATTCGCGCCGAACACGGTTCGCTCGGCGCGTTCCTGTGGTCGTTCGTCGGCGGCGTGCCGATCCAGAACGGCTGGCGGTCGTACCGCGACGGCACCGGTCGCCGCCGCCGTCTCGGACGCCATGAGCAAGGCGCTCAAGGGCTACGGCTGCAAGTTCGTCGGCTCGACGATCTGCTACGCGCTGATGCAGGCCACCGGCATGGTCAACGATCACGAATTCGACTGCCCGTGCCGCGATGCCTGCGCGGCGTTGAGTCAATCCGGCAGCAAGACTGCGGCGAGCACCACGGCCAGGGCAAGGAAGCAGCCGGCCGCCAGGGGAGCCCGACAACCCGGCGTGGCTTGAACGCAACACGTCGAACCAAACCGGCGCCCCAATGCAAAACGGCGGCGCCCCTCTTTCGAGGGACGCCGCCGCTTCAATGCGAACCGCGGAAGCCTTAGTGGAGCTTCTTCGGCAGCATTTGGCTGCGCAGGCGCTTGTGCAGGCGCTTCACAGCTGCCGCCTTCTTGCGCTTGCGCACGGCGGTCGGCTTTTCGTAGGACTGGCGCTCACGCAGCTCAGCGATCAGGCCGTTCTTTTCGATCGCGCGGCGGAAGCGGCGGATCGCTACTTCGAACGGCTCGTTTTCTTTCAGAAGAATCGTCGTCATGTCGTTCCTAAATTGCTTGATACGGTCAAAAACGTAGCGGCCAAGCGCCACGCACCGGCCTTCCGGGCGTTCCCACAACAGGCGAAACGAGCGGGTTTTGTGGCCTGGGAGGCCGGAAAAGAGAGGCGGAATGCACGGCGAAACGCTCGGCAACCTGCAACCGGCGCCGCGTTTGACTGCCAGCTTTGACATGCCGAAAACGGCAAGGGCTTGACTGAAATCTTAATTCAGACCATCATGCTAGCAGGTAAACATTCCTAGGGCTAGCGGTTTACCACGCCTGCCGGACAAATTTCGAGCGCACGGCGGCTCAAGAGAATCGCGAAAAAACCGTTAACAATCAGGGACGGGGCTGCAACACCACCGCTCGCCATCCTGCAAGCCAGTACCACCGCGGGATTCGGACGGAAGGCGCCCGGCAAGTGCGCCTCCGACAAAAAATCGGAAGAAATTGCAAGCGATCGCAATCTTCCCCCTCAAGTTTTTTTGGGAGCGCCGAAATCCTGCTTTGAGGCGGCCAGCAAAGAACGAGTGCGTCCGCCGATGCCCACGTTGGCTTGTCAAAGGCTTATCGGCTTTTAGGAGATTTACCATGCTCTGAATTACAAGCAATATCAATTCGCTGGTCGCTCAGCAAAACCTGAACGGCTCGCAAAGCGCACTGTCGCAGGCCATCACGCGTCTGTCGTCGGGTAACCGCATCAACAGCGCAGCAGACGATGCAGCCGGTCTGGCCATCTCGACCCGCATGCAAACGGCCATCAACGGCCTGAACCAAGGCGTGTCGAACACGAACGACGCCGTCTCGCTGATCCAGAGCTCGTCAAGCGCCCTGTCGGCACTGACGACCAGCCTGCAACGTATCCGTACGCTGGCCAACCAGGCCGCAACGGGCACGCTGTCGCAGAGCGACCAGGCTGCTGCGGAGCAGGAAGTTGCCGCGCAGATCTCGGAAGTGAACCGTATCGCTTCGCAAACGAACTTCAACGGCAAGAACCTGCTTGACGGTTCCGCCGGCATCACGACGTTCCAGGTCGGCGCAAACGTCGGCCAGACGGTCACCCTCGACCTGAGCCAAAGCCTGTCGGCTGCCAAGATCGGCGGCGGTCTGGTGTCGAAGGGCGAAACGGTCGGCACGATCTCGAACCTGAGCCTGAACGCCAGCGGCGCAGCCACGTCGGCAGCGAACGCGGCGATCACGTCGGTCAACGTTCTGTCGGATGGCAACAACGGTGGCTTCACGTTCACGGACCAGAACGGTCAGGCCCTGAGCACGACGGCAGTCGGCGCGATCTTCACGACGGGCACGGCAGCCGGCACGGGCACGGTCGTCACGAACCTGACGCTGTCGACCGGCGCCACGAGCGGCATGACGACGACGCAAGCCAGCGCCGCCACCAACATGATCTCGCAGATCAACTCGGTCAACGCACCGCCGACCGTGTCGAACATCAACATCAGCACGACCACCGGCGCCAACCAGGCACTGATCGCGATCGAAAACGCGCTGTCGACGGTGAACAACCTGCAGGCAACGCTGGGCGCGACGCAAAACCGTCTGACCACCATCGCGCAAACGCAGCAACAAAACTCGACGAACCTGTCGTCGGCCCAGTCGCAAATCCAGAGCGCGGACTTCGCGCAGGAAACCGCGAACCTGAGCAAGGCGCAAGTGCTGCAGCAAGCCGGCATCTCGGTGCTGGCACAAGCCAACTCGCTGCCGCAGCAAATTCTGAAGCTCCTGCAGTAAGGCATCAGGCAGGTGCTTTGAAAACCGGGCCGCGCCTTCACGGGCGGCCTGTTCGCGCGGCGGTGCAGTCTTTCTCGTGGCTGCCGCGCGTTTTTTGCTTTTATAAGTCTTTCGTTTTTCCCCGGTTTCCCGCAGTATCCGCACGGTCGAACCGACTTGTCAGCGCCGCCGACGGCGCCCACGGAGCCACGCGATGTCCACGATTTCGTCCACGTCATCCACGTCCAACAACGCGATCAGCAGCAGTTCCGCGGTGCAGCAGGCCGCGCAGTCGATCATCAGCGGCTCGACTGGCAATTCCAATCTCGACGTCAGCACGCTCGTGACCGCGCTGGTCAACTCCAAGACCGCCGGCCAGACGGCGATCCTGTCGACCGCCGTTGCCAACGACAACAACAAGGCCGCTGCCTACACCAGCCTGCAAACGGCGCTGCAGAACCTGCAAAGCTCGCTCGCCACGCTGAGCGACGGCTCGTTCGCGCAAACCTTCACCGCGACCACCTCGGGTGGCACGGGCCTGACCGCGACCGCCGCCACCGGCGCCGTGGCCGCGTCCATACGGCGTGACCGTCAACCAGATCGCGCAATCGCAATCGCTGACCTCGCCGGCCTTCGACGCCACCGCCGCGCTCGGCACCGGCTCGATGAGCTTGACCGTCAACGGCAAGACGTCGACGATCAACCTCGATTCCACCAACAACACCCTGTCGGGCATCGCCAGCACGATCAACAACGCGAGCGACAACCCCGGCGTGACGGCCAGCATCGTGACCGGCAGCGACGGCGCCCACCTGGTGCTGCGCGCGAATAACAGCGGCGCGGCCAACACCATCACGGTGGCGGTCAACGCCTCCACCGACAACGGCCTGTCGAACCTGGCGGTCAGCTCCACGCCGAACACCACGGGCGGCCAGTCAACGATCACCGCCGGCAGCACCACCGCGACCCAGTGGACGCAGTCGTCGACCGCGCAGGATGCCTCGGTGACGGTCAACGGCGTGACCAACCTGAGCGCCTCGAACGCCGTCACGAACGTGATCACCGGCGTCACGCTGAACCTCACGCAGGCGGCCGTGACCAACCCGGCCACCACGCAAACCGTGACGATCGCGGTCGACACGACCAAGCAGGCCACGGCAGTCACGAACTTCGTCAGCAACTACAACACGCTGGTGCAGGCAATGACCACGGTCGGCTCGTTCGACAACACCGACCCGACGGCCCCCGTCACCGGCCCGCTGTTCGGCGATTCGACGCTGAACACGATCCGCACCCAGATGCAGACGATCCTCGGCAGCGCCGTCAACAGCAACGGCGTGGGCGCGACGCTGCAGCAACTCGGCATCACTGTGGCCGACGGCACCACCGCGGGCCAGACGGCCGGCACGCTGATCGTCGATCAGACGGCCCTGACCACCGCGCTGACCAACAACCCCACCGCGGCCTCGACGCTGTTCAACAGCACCAACGGCCTCGGCGAACAGATCAACGCGGCGATCACGTCGTACACGTCGGACAAGGGCATTCTGACCCTCAGCGCCAACGCGGTGCAGACCGACCTGAATAGCCTGACGGCGCAGCAGACCACGCTGTCGGCCTACGCGGCCACGCTCACGACGCAGTACAACACGCAGTTCACGCAGCTGAACACCGTGATGGCCGAAATGACCCAGCAGCAGAACTACCTGACCGCGCTGTTCGGCGGCACCAACAGCGCCGGCGCGCTGGCGACCAACAAGTCCTGTGAGCCCCGCCCGCCCCCTGGAGAACCGGACATGGGCCAGCACATCCTCGTCTCGCAACTGCTGTCGATGCCGCACGAGATCGACCGCGCGGTGCGCCTCGCCGATTGGGAAGGCGCCGAGCGCCTGATCGGCGCGCGCGCCTTACCTGCAGTCGCTCGAGGCGACGCAGACGCCGGCGGATCTGCTGACGATCCGCGAAATCCAGGCGCTCGACGCCGGCATCGCGGCCGAAACGGCCCGCGCCAGCGAAGAGCTGCAACACGAATACCGGACCGCCTCGGAACGGGCGGTGTCCCATTCGTAGTTGAAGGTTGGGACGGCGGGGTTTCATAGATTAGGCAGACTCCCGATCATGGTCAACGCGTTTTTCGAGTGATCGATGCAGGGCGACGGCGAGGATCCAGAGGTCGT
>WNEB01000070.1 GCA_009914575.1 Burkholderia gladioli | reverse complement strand
AATCGAATCGGCCGAAGAGTCGTGGCGCAAGATCCGCGCGCCCGAGAAGCTGACCGAGCTGCTGGCGGGCATGCCGTTCAAAGATGGGGTACCGGTGACCGACAGCACACCGGCTCAGCAATCGCTCACCGCCTGATCATGCCGACACCCTGTACACCAGATTTGACTTTAGCTCCTCGATGCTATTGCATCCTCACACTCGATTTATGCAACAACGCCGCGTGAGCGCCAGCCGTTTGCCGCACCTGCTGCTGCAGCTCGAACTGGCCGGGCGCGTGACCAGCCTGCCCGGCGACCGGTTCCAGCGCCTCGACGCGCCGCCCGCCACCGGCGCGCCCGCCACGCCGGTGGCGCGCCCCGTGCTACATTCCGGCGACAGGGCGCAGTCCGCGCCATCGTCACCGAGCAAGGAACCGCAATGCCCGCGCTGAATCTCGATACCGACGCCGATCGGATCGCCGAGCGCCTCCGCGACCCCGACGCGCTGCTCGTCGCCTGCCTGTGCGCCGAATGGTGCGGCACCTGCCGCGATTACGACGCCGTGTTCGAGCGGCTCGCCACCGCTCATCCGGAAGCCTGCTTCGTCTGGATCGACATCGAAACGCACGCCGACCGCCTCGACGATTTCGACGTCGAGAACTTCCCTACGCTGCTGATCGAGGATGCACACGCGGTGCGCTTCTTCGGCACGGTGCTGCCGCACGGCGGCATCGTCGAGCGGATGCTGACCGACCTGACGGCGATTCCGGGCGTCGCCCACGCGCCGAAATTGCGCAATCTGCTCGACGTTGCCGTCTGACCCCGAATTTTTCGTCCAGCGGGCCGCATCGGTCGCCCACGCCCGCCCCGCCTGGGATTTCGGCGGGCTTGCCGGCGCATCGGCCCCCACTTATGATGAGCCGCTTTTTACACGAGCCGGGTGTCGACCCGGCGCCGTGTGCTATAAAGCCGACGTAAAAGGGCCGTCACTCGGTCCATCCGGTCTCTCCAACCCACACGAGTCATGTCCAAAGCACTGATCATTGCGGAAAAGCCCTCTGTCGCGAACGACATCGCGCGCGCCCTGGGCGGCTTTACCAAGCATGACGAATATTTCGAAAGCGACGACTTCGTCCTGTCGTCCGCGGTCGGCCACCTGCTCGAAATCGCCGCGCCCGAGGAATACGAGGTCAAGCGAGGCAAGTGGAGCTTCGCGCATCTGCCCGTCATTCCGCCGCATTTCGACCTGAATCCGATCGCCAAGAGCGAATCGCGGTTGAAAGTGCTGACCAAGCTGATCAAGTGCAAGGACATCGACCGTCTCATCAACGCATGCGACGCGGGGCGCGAGGGCGAACTGATTTTCCGTCTGATCGCGCAGCACGCGAAGGCCAAGCAGCCCGTCCAGCGCCTCTGGCTCCAGTCGATGACGCCGACCGCGATCCGCGACGGCTTCGCCAAGCTGCGCTCCGACGAAGACATGCAGCCGCTCGCCGATGCGGCGCGTTGCCGCTCCGAAGCGGACTGGCTGGTCGGCATCAACGGCACGCGGGCCATGACCGCGTTCAACAGCAAGGGCGGCGGCTTCTTCCTGACCACCGTCGGTCGGGTGCAGACGCCCACGCTGTCGATCGTCGTCGAGCGCGAGGAAAAGATCCGTCAATTCGTGTCGCGCGATTACTGGGAAGTGCGCGCCGAATTCGTCTGTGCCGGCGGCTTCTACGAAGGCCGCTGGTACGACCCGAAGTTCAAGCGCGACGAGCACGATCCCGAGAAGCGCGATTCGCGGCTCTGGAGCCTGCCGGCCGCCGAAACCATCGTGGCCGCGTGCCGCGGGCAGATCGGCTCGGTCGGCGAGGAATCGAAACCGTCCACGCAGCTCTCGCCGCTGCTGTACGACCTGACCAGCCTGCAGCGCGAGGCCAACAGCCGCTTCGGCTTCTCGGCCAAGAACACGCTCGGCCTGGCGCAGGCGCTGTACGAAAAGCACAAGGTGCTGACCTACCCGCGTACCGACGCGCGCGCGCTGCCGGAGGATTACCTCGGCACCGTCGTGAGCCAGACGCTCGAGATGCTCAAGGAAAGCAACAACTACCTGCCGCACGCCAAGCAGGTGCTCGACAAGGGCTGGGTGAAGCCGAACAAGCGGATCTTCGACAACTCGAAGATCAGCGATCACTTCGCCATCATCCCGACGCTGCAGGCGCCGAAGGCGCTGTCCGAGCCCGAGCAGAAGCTCTACGACCTGGTGGTCAAGCGCTTCCTCGCCGTGTTCTTCCCGGCGGCCGAGTACAAGGTCACCACGCGCATCACCGAAGTGGCCGGCCATCACTTCAAGACCGAAGGCAAGGTGCTGGTCGAACCGGGCTGGCTGCAGGTCTACGACCGCGACGCCGAAGGCGCCGACGCCAACCTCGTGCCGGTGCAGAAGGACGAAAAGGTCAAGACCGACAAGGTCGCGCCGCACGCGCTCGTCACCAAGCCGCCCGCACGCTATTCGGAAGCCACGCTGCTGTCGGCCATGGAAGGCGCGGGCAAGCTGGTCGGCGACGACGAACTGCGCGAGGCGATGGCCAACAAGGGCCTCGGCACGCCGGCCACGCGCGCGGCGATCATCGAAGGACTGCTCGGCGAAAAGTACCTCGTGCGCGAAGGCCGCGAACTGATCCCCACCGCCAAGGCGTTCCAGCTGACCACGCTGCTGCGCGGGCTCGGCGTGAAGGAACTGACCGCGCCGGAGCTGACCGGCGAGTGGGAATACAAGCTGTCGCAGATGGAACGCGGCAATCTGCCGCGCGATGCGTTCATGCAGGAAATCGCCCGCATGACGCAAACCATCGTCAAGCGCGCGAAGGAATACGATTCGGACACGATCCCCGGCGACTACGCGACGCTGGAAACGCCGTGCCCGAATTGCGGCGGCCAGGTGAAGGAAAACTATCGCCGCTTCGCCTGCACGCAGTGCGAGTTCTCGATCTCGAAGATTCCGGGCAGCCGTCAGTTCGAGATCCCCGAGGTCGAGGAACTGCTGCAGAAGAAGACGATCGGGCCGCTGTCGGGCTTCCGCAGCAAGATGGGCCGGCCGTTCTCGGCCATTCTCAAGCTGTCGTTCGACGAAGACACGAAGAACTACAAGCTCGAGTTCGATTTCGGCCAGGATCAAGGCGGCGAAGACGGCGAAGCGCCCGATTTCTCGACGCAGGAACCGGTGGGCGCCTGCCCGAAGTGCGGCGACCGCGTGTTCGAGCACGGCATGAGCTTCGTCTGCGAGAACTCAGTCGCGAACCCGAAAACCTGCGACTTCCGTTCCGGCAAGGTGATCCTGCAGCAGGAAATCGCGCGCGCGCAGATGGCCAAGCTGCTGACCGACGGCCGCACCGATCTGCTGCCGAACTTCAAGTCGTCGCGCACGGGCCGCAACTTCAAGGCGTTCCTCGTAAAGCAGCCGGACGGCAAGATCGGCTTCGAGTTCGAGAAGAAGGAGCCGAAGCCGGGCGCAGCCGCGAAGAAAACGGCGGCCACGACAAGCTCGGTCGCCGCCGCGAACGAGGACGGCGACGATACGGTCGCCGCGCCGGCCAAGAAGGTCGCCGCCAAGAAGGCGCCGGCTGCGAAGAAGGCGCCCGCGGCCAAGAAGGTTGCCGCGAAGAAGGTGCCGGCTCGCAAGACCGCGTCGTCGTGATGCGATTGCGTGGCCATCCGCCCAAGCGGATGGCCACGCCAGCATGAAAAAAGCGCGCTGTCCTGACGGACAGCGCGCTTTTTATTTGTCGGCCCCGAAGCCGACCGGGACCGGCACGGGCAATTCGATCAGAGCGGCGAGGGCGCGGTGATGCGCGGGCGGCTCTTCGGCAGGGGCGCCGGCATCGACGGGCCCGCCGCGGCGCGCTGCAAGCCTTGCCACAAGGCCGGCCCCTTCCGACGGCGGCTGCAGGCCGCTATTGACGCCCCATTGCTCCCCCAGCGCGGTATCCGGCATCTGGCTGAAGTGCTCGACGAGGTGATCGATGAACGTGCGCACCTTCGCCGGCAGGTGGCGACGGCTCGGGTAGGCCACGTTGATCTCGATTTGCGGCAGACGGTAGTCGGGCAGCAGGCGCACCAGCTTGCCGCGCGCCGTATCGCCGCCGATCAGGTAGCTCGGCAGCATCGCCACGCCCATGCCGAGCAGCGCGAACTGACGCAGCATTTCGGTGTTGTTCGCGACGATCACGTTGGTGGGACGCACGCGCACCTCGCCGTCCGGCCCCGTGAACACGCGCTCGTCGCCCCAGTATTCGGCGGGCAGGCTCAGCGACGGGTGCTCCATCAGATGCTCGGGATGCGTCGGCACGCCGTGCTTTTCCAGATAGGCAGGCGTCGCGCAGACGGTCATGCAGCCCGTGGTGAGCCGCCGCGTGACGATGCTGGCGCTGCGCATCTGCCTCGCGATCACCACCCCGACATCGAAGCCCTCCTCGACCAGATCGACCTGCCTGTCGACCAGTGTGAGATCCGGTATGACCTTCGGATAGCCCTGGGTGTAGCTTTGCAGCACCGGCGCGAGGTTGTGCAGCCCGAACACGACCGGCGCGACGATGCGCAGCGTGCCGACCGGCTCATGGTTGCGAGCCACGACCATCTGCTCGACGTCTTCCAGCTCGTCGAGAATCTGGCGTGCACGTTCGAGATAAACCTGGCCGGATTCGGTCAGGGAGAGGCTGCGCGTCGTCCGGTTCAACAGACGGGTGCCGAGTCGCCCCTCGAGATCGGCAACGTGGCGCGTGGCCACGGCATTCGAGATATCCATCGCGCTGGCCGCTCGCGCGAAGCTGCCCAGATCGGCCACCTTGACGAACACTCGCATCGACTGCAGATGATCCATAACCACTCCCGCCGCTGTGCTTTACAGCTTCAAAATTGTGTAGCAAATGCATAATTCTCCTACGACAGCGAATTTGGTGCAGAGTTGCCATAGAAGTGCGGGATTTCGACAAAAAATGTTCGATTGAGGGGTACCTTACATCGAGATTCATCTAATTATTCTTTTTCCGGAAACAATCGGCCTCGAACAAGCCGATTCGCACGCCCACGTCAACGGTCGAACGCCGCCGCCGATCCGGTGCGCCGCCGCAGGGCCGCCCCGTAACAAGCTGTTAAAAAGCGATACCCCTGCCCGGCGCGCGTCATAAGATCATGACGGCCCGCACCCGTTCGGGCTGCCGGCCTGCCACACAGCCATGGCGGTGCCCGGCGGATCCCGCTTTCCGTGCCGTTCTCGACTACTTCATGAAAATAGCCATCCTCGACGACTATCAGGACGCCGTCCGCAAGCTCAATTGTTTCGAGTTGCTCGCCGACCACGAGGTAAAGGTCTTCAACAATACGGTGCGCGGCCTCGGCCAGCTCGCCAGCCGGCTCACCGAGGTCGAAGCGCTCGTGCTCATCCGCGAACGCACCCACATCACCTCGCAACTGCTGGCCAAGCTCCCGCATCTGCGCATGATCAGCCAGACGGGCAAGGCATCGAGCCATATCGACATCGAGGCCTGCACCGAGCGCGGCATCGCCGTGCTCGAAGGCACCGGTTCGCCGGTAGCGCCGGTCGAATTGACCTGGGCGCTGATCATGGCCGCCCAGCGCCGCATTCCGCAATACGTCGCCAACCTCAAGCAGGGCGCCTGGCAGCAATCGGGCCTCAAGACCTCGGCGATGCCGCCCAACTTCGGCCTCGGCCAGGTGCTGCGCGGCCAGACGCTCGGCATCTGGGGTTACGGCAAGATCGGCCAGATGGTGGCCGGCTACGGCAAGGCGTTCGGCATGAACGTGCTGGTCTGGGGCCGCGAGCCGTCGCTCGAACGCGCGCGCGCCGACGGCCACACCGCCGCCGAGAGCCGCGAGGCGTTCTTCGAGCAGGCCGACATCCTGACGCTGCACCTGCGCCTGAACGACGAGACGCGCGGCATCGTCAAGCAGGACGACCTGATGCGGATGAAGCCGACCTCGCTGCTCGTCAACACGAGCCGCGCCGAGTTGCTGGAGAACAGCGCGCTCGTCAACGCGCTCGCGCAGAACCGGCCCGGCATGGCGGCCATCGACGTGTTCGAAAGCGAGCCGATCCTGCAGGGCTACAGCCTGCTGCGCATGGAGAACGTGATCTGCACGCCGCATATCGGCTATGTCGAGCGCGAGAGCTACGAACTGTATTTCGGCGCGGCGTTCCGCAACATCCTCGCGTTCGATTCGGGCGACACGTCGAGCGTGGCCAATCCCGATGCGCTGGTCGGCGGGCGGAATCGGCGTTGATGCAGCGTCGATCGTTGCGGGCCGGCGCGGTTTTTCGTTATCGGAACGCGCCGCGCGCAACGGCGCCGACCGTCGGGCCGCAGGCCCGGTCGGCGCCGCTCAGGACGCCGCGGCCACCGGCTGCGCCGCCTGCGAGGCGTCGCGCGCCGTCGCCGCAACGAACTGCTCGCCGTCGCGGCGGCCGAGATCGTAGGCGTGCTGCATCTGGCCCGGGCTCGTGTAATCCCAGCTCGAAATCGGCACCTTGACCGACGGCTGCACGTAGAGCCGCGTCTGTTCGCCGTGCGCGACCGTGAACCGCTGCGGACGCGGATAGCGGCGTGTCACCATCACCAACACCTTGCCCGGCGCGGGGTCGAGCGCGCCCACCGGCACGTTGTCGACCATCCCGCCGTCGAGCACCGGTCGCCCCGCGCGACGCAGCACCGGCGTGAACGGCGGCGTGCACGACGATTGCAGGATCAGGTCGGCCAGTTCGTCGACATGCGCGCAGGATTGCGCCCGCACGAATTCCGACCGGAAGCCGAGCGACTGGCCGAGCGTGGGGTGCAACGTCTTGCGGACGTATTTCTCGATGTTGTAGGCCACCAGGCCCGCCGCCACGGCGCTTCGTGCGCCGAGCCAGCGCGGCACGTGCGAGACGCCGATGCGGATTTCAGGCGCGTCGCCGAGGCGCGCGAACGGCTCGCCGTAGATGTCGACGAGCGCCTGGCGATAGATGCGGTAATGGGCGTTGTTGCATAAATCGAGCGAGATCCGTTGACGTTTACGCGCAACGGTCGCGGGGCCAGCCTCCTATCAAGTCAGATTCCAGAGTAACTGCCTAATTTTTGACAAGAAAATGCGCAAGGACATACACAAGAAAGGTGAGCCGAAGGCACGCTACCGTGTCAGGAATTGGGCGGCCTATAATGAAGGCCTGATCAACCGGGGGAACGTAACAATATGGATAAATGAAGCCGTCCTTGCCAGAATACCCGATGCCATACCCACACGTGGTCGCCCGTGTCTATACGGCGATACGCTGATTCAGGCATTACTTGGCGTGAAGACCGTCTATAGACTGACGTTGCGCGCCCT
>WNEB01000007.1 GCA_009914575.1 Burkholderia gladioli | reverse complement strand
TTGCTCGGCAAGGCCCGCGCGCAGCGCTTCGTGCTCTTGTTTACCAACAACACGAAACTCAGCATCAGCACGACGGTTCGGTTTCTTGGTAGGCTTCATTTCGGCGGTTCTCCTATTCGGGAGGTTGATCCTGGAAACCCGATTCTCTCGGATTCCTACGGGAACCGCCGCCTTCAACCTTCAACTACGTTTGGGACACCGCCCATCCATGGTGAACACCTCGCCACACGGGAGCAGGCCAAGGCTCATGTGTTTGACTACATTGAGGTTGACTACAATCGGATCCGGCTGCACTCGACCCTGGGCTACCTCAGCCCAGAGCAGTACGAGCTGGCCAATGTCGCTTAGATAGGTGTCCGTAAATCAGGGGCAAGATCAATTTCGTCGTGCTCGCCGAAACCGGCCATTTCGGCCGCGCCGCGTCGCGGCTGAACCTGTCCCAGCCGCCGTTGTCGCGCCAGATCGCGGCGCTCGAGGCCTCGCTCGGCGTCACGCTGGTCGAACGCGGGCCGCGCGGCGTCACGCTGACGCCGACCGGCGAGCGCTTCCGCGACGACGCGAAGGCGGATCCTCGCATCGATCGAGCGCGCCGCGCACCACGCGCGCGTCGCCGCCTCGGGCGCGGCGGGCAAGCTGACGATCGGCTTCACGATGTGCGCCGCCTACAGCGTGGTGCCGCGCTACGCGCGCGAATTCGGCGCGGCCTGGCCCGACGTGGCGCTGCACCTGCGCGAAACCGTCTCGAACGATCTGGCCGAGCAGGTGCTGAACGGTCATATCGACGCCGCCATCCTGTTCCCCGGCTCGCCGCTCGCGAACCTCGAACAGCGCACGGTGGTGACCGAACCGTTGTGCGTCGCGCTGTCGCGCAACCATCCGCGCGCCCGGGCGCGCAGGCTGCGGATCGCCGAGCTTGCCGAGGAGCCGTTCGTGGCGGTCGTCGAGGCCGTGGCGCCCACGCTGCGCGCGGCGATCGTCGACCATTGTCGGCAACTGGGCGGCTTCGAGCCGAACATCCGGCTCGAAGTGCAATTGCAGCAGACCGGCTAGGACTCGTGGACGAAGGCGTCGGCGTGGCGCTGGTGCCCCCTCGATGCGGCGTGCGCAATGGGTCGGCGTCGCGTTCCGCCCGCTCGTCGACGCGCCGACCATCGAGCATGCGCTGGTGTGGTCGCCATCGAACCGCAACCCGTGTCTCGCGCATTTCCTCGCGCTGGCGTGAACGGCCGTAATCAATAAAAACCCTGCCGGCGTTGCCACCGGCAGGGTTTTTCGTCTGGCGGCGCCGCGCTTCACGCGGCGCGCGGCACTCAGGCCTTCGGCTGTTCCGGCTGGCGCAGACGGATATGCAGTTCCTTGAGCTGGCGCTCGTCGACCGGGCTCGGCGCCTGCGTCAGCAGATCCTGCGCGCGCTGGGTCTTCGGGAACGCGATCACGTCGCGGATCGAATCGGCGCCGGCCATCATCGTGACGATGCGGTCCAGGCCGAACGCGATACCGCCGTGCGGCGGCGCGCCGTATTGCAGCGCGTCGAGCAGGAAGCCGAACTTCGCCTGCGCTTCTTCCGCGCCGATCTTCAGCGCGCGGAACACCTTGCTCTGCACGTCTTCCTGGAAGATCCGCACCGAACCGCCGCCGATTTCCCAGCCGTTCAGCACCATGTCGTAGGCCTTCGCCAGGCAGCGGCCCGGGTCGGTCTCGAGGTATTCGAGGTGCTCGTCCTTCGGGCTCGTGAACGGGTGGTGAGCGGCCACGTAGCGCTCGTTGTCCTCGTCGTACTCGAACATCGGGAAATCGACCACCCACAGCGGCTTCCAGCCCGATTCGACGAGGCCGTTGGCCTTGCCGAATTCCGAATGGCCGATCTTCAGGCGCAGTGCGCCGAGGCTGTCGTTGACGACCTTCGCGCGGTCGGCCGCGAAGAATATGATGTCGCCATCCTGCGCGCCGGTGCGCTCGAGGATCGCGGCGATCGAGGCGTCGTGCAGATTCTTGACGATCTGGCTTTGCAGGCCATCGCGGCCCTTCGCCTTTTCATTGACCTTGATCCAGGCCAGGCCCTTCGCGCCGTAGATGCGCACGAATTCGGTGTAGCCGTCGATGTCGCCGCGCGTCATTTCGCTGCCCTTCGGCACGCGCAGCGCCGCGACGCGACCGTCCTGCGTGTTGGCCGGTGCGCTGAACACCTTGAAGTCGACATCCTTCATCGCGTCGGTCAGTTCGGTGAATTCGAGCTTCACGCGCAGGTCGGGCTTGTCCGAGCCGAAACGCGCCATCGCTTCCGAATACGGCATGACCGGGAACGTGGCGGCCAGTTCGGCGCCGATCGTCGTCTTGAAGACGTGACGGATCATTTCCTCGAACAGGTCGCGGATTTCCTGCTCGCCGAGGAACGAGGTTTCGCAGTCGATCTGCGTGAACTCGGGCTGACGGTCGGCACGCAGGTCTTCGTCGCGGAAGCACTTGGTGATCTGGTAGTAACGGTCGAAGTTCGCGACCATCAGCAGCTGCTTGAACAGCTGCGGCGATTGCGGCAACGCGAAGAACTGGCCGGCGTTGGTGCGCGACGGCACCAGGTAGTCGCGCGCGCCTTCCGGCGTGCTCTTGGTCAGCATCGGCGTTTCGATGTCGATGAAGCCTTGCGCGTCGAGATACTTGCGGACCTCGATCGCCACGCGGTACCGCAGACGCAGGTTGTTCTGCATGTGCGGGCGGCGCAGGTCGAGCACGCGGTGCGTCAGGCGCGTGGTTTCCGACAGGTTGTCGTCGTCGAGCTGGAACGGGGGCGTGATCGACGGGTTCAGCACCGTCAATTCGTGGCACAGCACCTCGATCTTGCCGCTCTTCAGGCCCGCGTTGATCGTACCGTCCGGACGGCCGCGCACGAGACCCTTGATCTGGATACAGAACTCGTTGCGCACGCCCTCGGCCGCCGCGAACATGTCCGCGCGATCCGGATCGCACACCACCTGCACGAGGCCTTCACGATCGCGCATGTCGATGAAGATCACACCGCCGTGATCGCGGCGGCGATGCACCCAGCCGCACAGCGACACGGTTTGACCCAGCAGGTGTTCGGTCACGAGACCGCAGTATTCAGTTCGCATCGACATGATGTTTGCTTTCGTTCGGTTTGATCAACGGGGCGCAACTCGCACCCGGGCATTACAGCGGAGGCTCGACGGGCGGACGCGCGGGTGCGGGCACGGGCACCGACGGCGCGACGACGCCCATCGAGACGATGTACTTCAGCGCGGCGTCGACCGACATGTCGAGTTCGACGACTTCGCTTTTCGGCACCATCAGGAAAAAGCCGGACGTGGGGTTCGGCGTGGTCGGCACGTAGACGCTCACGTAATCTTCCTTCAGGTGATTGACCACGTCGCCGCCCGGCGCGCCGGTCAGAAACGCGATCGTGTAGGAGCCGCGACGCGGATACTCGAGCAGCAGCGCCTTGCGAAACGCATTGCCGCTGCTCGATAGCAGGGTGTCCGACACCTGCTTGACGCTGGTGTAGATCGGCCCGACCACCGGGATATGACGCACCACGGCGTTCCACCAGGTGACGAGCTTCTGGCCGATGAAGTTCTGCGTGGCCAGGCCGACGACGAAGATGAACGCCAGCGTCAGCACCGCGCCGATGCCCGGCAGATGGAAGCCGAGCACGCGCTCGGGCTGCCACGATTCCGGCAGCAGCAGCAGCGTCTGATCCATGATGCCGATCACCGAGCCGAGCACCCACAACGTGATCGCGAGCGGGACGAGGACCAGCAGGCCGGTCAGGAATACGGTTTTGAGGGTCGTCTTCTTCATCATCTGCCGTCGGAAAAAACGCGCCGCGCCCGGCACGAACAAGCCGGCACCCGTACCGGGCGCCGGACGATCAGGTGTCGCTGGAGGCAGCCGGCGCGGCGCTGGCCGCCGGGGCCGCTTCGCCGCCGCCCGACGATTCGCCGCCTGCCGCGCCGGTGGCCGGCGCGCTCGCACCGCCGGAGCCGCCACGGAAATCGGTCACGTACCAGCCCGAACCCTTCAACTGGAAGCCGGCGACCGTGACCTGCTTGCGGAAAGCATCCTTCCCGCACTCATGGCACACGGACAACTGCGCGTCGCTCATCTTCTGGAGCACGTCCTTCGCGAAACCGCACGCATCGCAACGGTAGGCGTAAATCGGCATGATCTTTTCCCGCGGAAACTAGAAACGTCTTGCAAAACCTTGAATTATATCCGAAAGCCCGGACCGCTCCGCGGCAGCGGACGCCGCGCCGTCGCGCGTCAGGCGCCGGCCGCCAACAGGATCAGCACGCGCGCGACGATCGCACCGACGCCCACCGCGATGCCGAACACGAGCAGCGCCTGCAGCAGCCGATTGGTGCGCTTCTGTTCGAGCAGGATCTGCTGCATCAGTTCGTCGTTGGCGCCGCGCGGCGAATCGTGCTTTTCGGACAGGACATGATGGATCAGGCGCGGCAATTGCGGCAGCGTCTTGCTCCATTGCGGCGCCTCGACCTTGAACCGCTCGTACCAGCCGCGCAGGCCGATCTGCTCGGTCATCCAGCGCTCCAGATACGGCTTCGCAGTCTTCCAGAGATCGAGTTCCGGGTCCAGCGAGCGGCCCAGGCCCTCGACGTTGAGCATGGTTTTCTGCAGCAGCACCAGTTGCGGCTGGATTTCGACGTTGAAGCGGCGCGAGGTGGAGAACAGCCGCATCAACACCTGGCCGAGCGAAATATCCTTCAGCGCACGATCGAAATACGGCTCGCAGACAGCGCGAATCGCGCTCTCCAACTCCTCGACGCGCGTGTTGGGCGGCACCCAGCCCGATTCGAGATGCAGCGTCGCGACGCGGTGATAGTCGCGCTTGAAGAACGCGAGGAAATTCTGCGCGAGGTAGTTCTTGTCGAAATCGGACAGCGCGCCGACGATCCCGAAATCGAGTGCGATATAGCGCCCCAGCTGTTTCGGATCGAGACTCACGAAGATGTTGCCCGGGTGCATGTCGGCGTGAAAGAAGCCGTCGCGGAACACCTGCGTGAAGAAGATCTCCACGCCTTCGCGCGCCAGCTTCGGGATGTCGACGCCGGCCGCGCGCAGCACCTCGACCTGGCTGATCGGCACGCCGTTCATGCGCTCCATCACGAGCACCGATTGCGAGCTGTAATCCCAGAACATCTCGGGCACCAGCAGCAGGTCGAGCCCCGCGAAGTTGCGGCGCAGCTGGCTGCCGTTCGCGGCCTCGCGCATCAGGTCGAGTTCGTCGTGCAGGTACTTGTCGAACTCGGCCACCACCTCGCGCGGCTTCAGACGCCGGCCATCGGGCCAGAGCCGTTCGGCCCAGATCGCGATGTCGCGCAGCAGCGCCATGTCGGAATCGATCACCGGCAGCATGTTCGGCCGCAGCACCTTGACGGCCACTTCCTTGCCGGCATGCGCGCCTTCCTTGAGCCGGGCGAAATGGACCTGGGCGATCGACGCGCTCGCGACCGGCACCGGATCGAACTCGTCGAACACCGAGCTGATTGGCGTGCCGAGCGACTTCTCGACCAGCGACATGGCCAGGGCCGAATCGAACGGCGGCACCTGATCCTGGAGCCGCGCCAGCTCGATCGCGAAATCGGGCGGCAGCAGATCGCGCCGCGTGGACAGCACCTGCCCGAACTTGACGAAGATCGGCCCGAGGCTTTCGAGCGCATGACGCAGGCGCACCGCGGGCGGATCGGAGAACTTGCGGTCGATCGTGGTGATGCGCAACAGCAGCTTGATGCGGCGATCGTCGATGCGCGACAGCATGACCTCGTCGAGACCGAAACGGATCAGCGTGTAGACGATTTTGATGAAACGGAAAATGCGCATGCGTGACGGTCCTTCAGTGCGCGCCGCGCGAGCTGCTGCCCGCCCGTGCGCCCAATCCTTGTTCGAGTCGTTCGACCCGCTTCTCGACGCGGGCCAGCGCATCGCGGGCGCGCGCCAGTTCGGCGTCGAAATCGGCCAGCGCGGCGCGCCGCACGACCTGGGGATCCTCATCGAGGAAATATTCGGTCAATGAATCGAGCAGATTGCGGTCGGGGCGGCGCGCCTGATCGCCCACCGAACGCACCAGCGTGGCGATCCGGTAAGCCGCCGCATCGCCCACCACGCGCGAGAGATCCTCTTCGGGCTCCCAGCGCAGATGTTCGGCCAGTTTGGCTAGCTGGGTAGCGAATTCGGCGTCGCCCTCGAGCTTGACGTGCTTCATGACGGCGGCCTGGCCGCCCTGCACGAAGGCCGTGACGGCGTCGAACGGCGAGCGCTGCGCGCCGCCGAGCGCAATCGAGACATCGACCTGCGGCGCCTCATGCGCCTCGACGGCCGCGAAATACCCGTCGGGCTGCACCAGCAGCACGAGCGTGACGGGAGAGAATTCGAGTCTGGCGGTTTTTCCCGCGTAGGGAATCAGGCGATCGCGCGCCCAGGATTCGCGGGCGAGCAGATGGTTGACGGCAGCGGCGACAGACTTGGCGGCAAAGGTCATCGGACTGAGTAAAAAAACCCGCGCAGGCAGGGTGCCCGCGCGGGGTTCTATTGTAACGTCGGATCGGCTCCGCCCTGTTCCAGCTTCGGGCCGGATCGCGCGCGGAGCCGGAAATCCGCGACGCTCAGTGCAGGTTGATCTGCTGGATACCCGCCAGCAGCCAGCCTTCGTTGCCCGACTTCGTCAGGTTCCACACTTCCTCGAACGGTTCCGGACCGGCGTTGGCCGATTCGCGGATCAGGCCGTGGAAACGCAGGCTGGCTTCGGACTGGCTGCCGTTCTGCTCGGCGCTGAGCAGTTCGGCATCGAGCTGCACCACGTCCGTCTGGTTCTTGCCCGCGCCGCGCGAGGCCAGATCGACCTTCACCTCGGCGAACATTTCCGGCGTGGTGAATTCGCGGATGTCGGCCATGTTGCCTTCGTCCCAGGCCGCCTGCAGGCGGATGAAGTACACCTTGGCATTGCGCACGAACGCTTCGGTATCGAAACCGGCCGGCACCGACGGCGCCACCATCGCACCCGCTGCCGCGCCTGCCGACGCACCGCCGAACACGCCGGCGGCTTCGTTCGCGTAGCTGCTCGACGAAGCCGGTTGCGGCTGCGCCGAATAGCTCGGGCTGGCATAACCGCCGTTCGCGTTCGAGCCGGTGTCGTAGCCGCCGCGGTTCATCGACGAACCCGCGCCCGCGTAGGCCGGTTCCGGCTTGCGGTTGCGATTCATGATCTTGCGCACGATCCAGATGCCGATGAAGGCGAGCAGCGCGATGATGATCACGTTCGCCATCATGCTGGCGAACGCGCCGCCGAGGCCGAGCGCCGCGATGCCGAGGCCGGCTGCGAGGCCGGCTGCGAGGCCGGCGATCGGCCCGAGCCAGCGCGAGCGGTTCGGCTGTGCGACCGGAGCCGGCTGCGCGCCGCGCTGAGCCGGCGACGGCGCGGCTTGCTGCATCGGCTGCTGTGCCGGCGGCGTGGCCTGACGTTGCTGGACCATCTGGGATTGGCGGCCGATGCTGCGCCCGCCACCCATCCGCCTGGCTTCGGCATCGAGCGACGCAAATGTGCCGGTCGTCAGCAGGCCGACCATGAACAGCGTGCCGATCCGTCGTGCCCACGGCCCCGGCTGCTTGCTGCGGTTGTTGAACGAACGGGAATCAGACATCACCATCTCCAGATTGAAAGACAATTGTATGGATGGAACCCCTTAATACTTGGTTCCGAGGTGTAACGCTACCACGCCACCTGACAAATTGTAATATTTGACAGCGTCGAGGCCCGCCTGTTCCATCATCGTCTTCAGGGGGTCCTGATCCGGGTGCATCCGGATAGATTCAGCAAGATACCGATAACTGTCGGCATCTTTCGCGAATTTGTCGCCAAGCCACGGTAATACTTTGAAAGAATACGCGTCGTAGGCTTTTTTCAGCGGCTCCCACACTTTCGAGAATTCCAGCACCATTACGCGGCCGCCCGGCTTCGTCACGCGGCGCATCTCGGCCAGCGCGGCATCCTTGTGCGTCATGTTGCGCAGCCCGAACGCCACCGTCACGAGATCGAAGTGGTTGTCCGGAAACGGGATTTTCTCGGCGTCGCACAGCAGCGACGGCGTCACGACGCCCTTGTCGAGCAGGCGATCCCGGCCGACGCGCAGCATCGATTCGTTGATGTCCGTATGCCAGACCTCGCCCGTCGGGCCGGCTGCCTTCGCGAACGCCTTGGTCAGGTCGCCCGTGCCGGCGGCGATGTCGAGCACCTTGTGGCCGGGACGCACGTTCGCCTGCGCGATCGTGAACGCCTTCCAGGCGCGGTGCATGCCTACCGACATCAGGTCGTTCATCAGGTCGTAGTTGCTCGCGACCGAGTGGAACACCCCCGCCACCTTTTTCGCCTTGTCGCCCTCGTCGACGGTTTCGAAGCCGAAATGGGTTTTGCTCATCGCGTGAATCCTCTGGAAATGGCAAGACGGCGCCGGATGCGGCGCCGTCGGTTCAGTCGGTGATGGTCAGTGGCAGTGGCCGCGCGAGGCGCCTGCCTGGGGCATCGGCGCATCGCGCTCGACGCCCGCCGCCTGCAGTTTGTCGAAATACTCGCGCCAGAGCGCGTCCTGGCGCGTCGCCAGCTCGTACAGCAGATCCCACGAGTAGATGCCGGTGGAATGGCCGTCCGAGAAAGTCGGCTGCAACGCGTAGTTGCCGACGCCTTCGAGCGCCGTGATCGTCACGGTGCGCTTGCCGGTCTGCAGCGTTTCCTGCCCGGGGCCGTGCCCGCGCACTTCCGCCGACGGCGAGAACACGCGCATCAGTTCGAATGGAATCCGGTAGCTGTCGCCATTCGGGTACTGCAATTCGAGCACGCGCGATACCGCGTGCACGACGACGCCGGACGGCACCGGCGTCGTCGGGGTCAAGCCGCTCATGAATCCCTCGCGTTCAAAACCTGTTCGATTTGCCTCTCTTGAATTTCGAGTGGGTGGATTTTCCGCGTCAAGGGCGGGCGAAGCCCGGCGCAGCGAACCCTTGATGCGGAGAAATCTACGAGCTCGCTTGAGGGCTCGGGCCAGGCAAAGCCTTGCGCCGCCTGGCCCCCGAGCCCGTCCGGCGGCGAGGACTTCCCCGCCTTGGGGCGGGGCTAAGGGTGGGAAGATACCGTTTTACGACGTAGGTTTTCGTACCCCGGCGGCCCTTTTCACCCACTCAAATTTCAAGAGAGCCTTCGATTTCCTCGTGCACCGCATTGTGCAGCAGCGTCGCCTGCGCCGTGCGCAAGCGCAGCAGCGCGTCCGACACCGAGCGCTGGCGCGGCGCCCACACCGGCTGCGGGAAGTGCGCGTCGTTCGAGAAGCGCGGAATCACGTGCCAGTGCAGGTGCGGCACCACCTGGTTGCCGAGGCTCGCCAGATTGACCTTGGCGGGCTGCATAACGCGCCGCACGGCGCGCTCGACCGCCGCGACCACCTGCATCAGGTGTGCGCGCTCGACCGCGGTCAGATCGGAGAACTCGGCGACGTGCGCGTGCCAAATCACGCGGCAGAACCCGGGGTAATCGGTTTCGCCCGTCGCCAGCACGACGCGCAGCGCATCGTCCTTCCATAACAGCTCGCCGCCGTCTTCCCGGCAGAATACGCAATCCATCGTCAGTTCCTTGCTGATCGGACGCCCCGACTTTACACCAGGACCCGCTCGATGCCGCCGTTGTTCGCGTGGCTCACGTAGTCGGCCATCCAGTTCTCGCCGAGCACGTTGCGGGCGATTTCGACGACGATGTAATCGGCGTCGATGTTGGCGTCCTCGTTGTAGCGCGACAGGCCCTGCAGGCACGACGGGCAGCTGGTCAGTATCTTGACCTGCGTCTCGCCGGCCGGCGCGGGGGGGGGGGCGCTCGCGCCGTCGCCCGACACCACCGGAATGTTGCGCAGGCGCGCCGCACCCTTGCGGATCTCCTCTTCCTTGCGGAAGCGGATCTGCGTCGAGATGTCCGGACGCGTCACGGCCAGCGTGCCCGATTCGCCGCAGCAGCGGTCGTTCTTGGCGATCTTGTAGCCGTCGTTCTCGGCACCCATCAACTCGTTGACGAGCTTGACCGGATCCATCGTCTTGATCGGCGTGTGGCACGGGTCGTGATACATGTAGCGCGTGCCGGCCACGCCATCGAGCTTCATGCCCTTTTCGAGCAGGAATTCGTGGATGTCGATGATCCGGCAGCCCGGGAAGATCTTCTCGAATTCGTAGCCGGCGAGCTGGTCGTAGCAGGTGCCGCACGACACCACCACCGTCTTGATGTCGAGGTAGTTCAGCGTGTTGGCCATGCGGTGGAACAGCACGCGGTTGTCGGTGACGATCTGCTCGGCCTTGTCGTTCTGACCCGAGCCGCGCTGCGGATAGCCGCAGCACAGATAACCCGGCGGCAACACGGTCTGCACGCCCGTCTCCCAGAGCATCGCCTGGGTAGCCAGGCCGACCTGCGAGAACAGCCGCTCGGAGCCGCAGCCCGGGAAGTAGAACACCGCTTCCGAATCGACCGTCGTGGTCTTCGGGTTGCGGATGATCGGCACGACCTTGTTGTCCTCGATGTCGAGCAGCGCGCGCGCCGTCTTCTTCGGCAGGTTGCCCGGCATCTTCTTGTTCACGAAGTGGATCACCTGCTCCACCACCGGCGGCTTGCCCGTGGTGGCGGGCGGGCGCGCCGTCTGCTTCTTCGTGACCTTCTTGAGCACGTCGTTGGCGAAGCGCTGCGCCTTGTAGCCGACGCCCATCATCACGCCGCGCGCGGCGTTGATGGTTTGCGGATTGGTGGCGTTCAGGAAGAACATGCCGGCCGCCTGGCCCGGATTGAACTTCTTCTTGCCCATCTTGCGCAGCAGGTTGCGCATGTTCATCGTCACGTCGCCGAAGTCGATCTTGACCGGGCACGGCGTGACGCACTTGTGGCAGACCGTGCAGTGATCGGCCACGTCGTTGAACTCGTCCCAGTGCTTGATCGACACGCCGCGGCGCGTCTGCTCCTCGTACAGGAACGCCTCGACCAGCAGCGAGGTGGCGAGGATCTTGTTGCGCGGGCTGTAGAGCAGGTTGGCGCGCGGCACGTGGGTCGCGCACACGGGCTTGCACTTGCCGCAGCGCAGGCAATCCTTGACCGATTCGGCGATCGCGCCGATGTCGGACTGCTTCATGATCAGCGATTCGTAACCCATCAAGCCGAAGCTCGGCGTGTACGCGTTGCGCAGATCCGCGCCCTGCATCAGCTTGCCCTTGTTGAAGCGGTTGTGCGGATCGACACGCTGCTTGTAGGCGCGGAAATCCTTCATTTCCTCTTCGGCCAGGAACTCGAGCTTGGTGATGCCGATGCCGTGCTCGCCGGAAATCACGCCGTCGAGCGAGCGCGCGATCTGCATGATGCGCGCGACCGCCGCGTGAGCATCCTGCAGCATCTCGTAGTTGTCCGAGTTGACCGGCAGGTTGGTGTGCACGTTGCCGTCGCCGGCGTGCATGTGCAGCGCGACGAACACGCGCCCGCGCAGCACGCGCTTGTGGATCGCCTGCGCCTCGTCGAGGATCGGCTTGAACGCGCCGCCGTTGAAGATGTTGCGCAGTTCGGCGCGCAGCTCCTGCTTCCACGACACGCGCACCGTGCGGCCCTGCGTGATGTGGAACACGTTGGCGTCGGGCTGCGCGTCGGCGCGCGCGGCGAACGTGTCGGCCAGCTTCTCGTAGCCGAGTTGCACGAGGTAGTGCTGCGCCTCGCGCAGCGGCATGTCGAGCCGGTCGCGCAGGAATTCCCAGCGCGCGCGCACCTGCTTGAACAGATCGAGCGCCTGCTGCACGCGGTCTTCGAGCAGTTCGGCGCTCGGGATTTCGTTCGCGTCGTCGCTCTTGCCGAGCGGCAGGTCGCCGGTGCGGAAGAACGCTTCGAGCGCGTCGAGGATCTGCAGCTTGTTCTTCAGCGACAGCTCGATGTTGATGCGCTCGATCGCGTCGGTGTACTCGCCCATGCGGTTGAGCGGGATCACCACGTCTTCGTTGATCTTGAACGCATTGGTGTGCTTCGCGATCGCGACCGTGCGGCTGCGGTCGAGCCAGAAACGCTTGCGCGCCTCCGCGCTGACGGCCACGAAGCCCTCGCCGCTCTTGCCGTTGGCCATGCGGATCACTTCGGAGGTGGCCGCGGCCAGCGCATCGGCGTCGTCGCCGACGATGTCGCCGATCAGCACCATCTTCGGGAACGCGTTGCGCTTGCTCTTGGTGGCGTAGCCAACCGCGCGCAGGTAGCGTTCGTCGAGGTGCTCGAGGCCGGCCAGAATGGCGCCGCCCTGCTTCGACGTTTCGAACAGGTAATCCTTGATTTCGACGATGCTCGGAATCGCTTCGCGCGCCTGGCCGAAGAATTCGAGACAGACCGTGCGCGTATGCGCCGGCATCTTGTGCAGCACCCAGCGCGCGGACGTGATCAGGCCGTCGCAGCCTTCCTTCTGCACGCCCGGCAGGCCGGCCAGGAACTTGTCGGTGACGTCCTTGCCGAGGCCTTCCTTGCGGAAGCGCTTGCCTTCGATTTCGAGCATTTCGCTGCGCAGCAGCTTCTCGCCCGGTGCGTACGCGCCGTCGAACCACTTCAGTTCGAAGCGGGCCATGGCGATGTCGTGGATCTTGCCCTGGTTGTGGTCGTGGCGCGTGACTTCGAGCCAGTTGCCGTCCGGGTCAACCATCCGCCACCAGGCCAGGTTGTCGAGCGCGGTGCCCCACAGCACGGCCTTCTTGCCGCCGGCGTTCATCGCCACGTTGCCGCCCACGCAGGACGCATCGAGCGAGGTCGGATCGACCGCGAACACGTAGCCGACCGCTTCGACCGCCTCGGTCACGCGGCGCGTGACGACGCCCGCGCCCGAGAAGATGGTCGCCACCTTGTGCGCGACGCCCGGCAGTTCGGTCAGTTCGACCGAGCCCAGTTGTTCGAGCTTTTCGGTGTTGATGACGGCCGAGAACGGCGTGAGCGGCACGGCACCGCCCGTGTAGCCGGTGCCGCCCCCGCGCGGGATCACGGTCAGACCCAGTTCGAAGCAGGCCTTCACGAGCGCGGCGATCTCGGTTTCGGTGTCGGGCGTGAGGATCACGAACGGATATTCGACGCGCCAGTCGGTGGCGTCGGTCACGTGCGAGACGCGTGCGAGGCCGTCGAAGCGGATGTTGTCCTTCTGCGTGCAGCGGCCCAGCGCCTTGGTGGCGCGGCGGCGCAGGTCGGCCATCTGCTCGAATTCGCGCGCGAACGAGTCGACCGCGCCGCGCGCGGCGACCGTCAGCATCGCGACGCGCGAGGCGCGTTCTCGGGCCGCTTCGTCGCCGTGCTCGGACAGATCGGCCTGACGGCGCTTGTCGATCTCGGCCAGGCGGTGGCCGAGCGCGTCGATCAGCATCTGGCGGCGCTTCGGGTTGTCGAGCAGGTCGTCCTGCAGGTACGGATTGCGGCGCACCACCCAGATGTCGCCGAGCACTTCGTACAGCATCCGCGCCGAGCGACCGGTGCGGCGCTCGCCGCGCAGGTCGTCGAGCGCCGACCAGGCATCCTCGCCGAGCAGGCGAATGACGATCTCGCGGTCGGAGAACGACGTGTAGTTGTACGGGATTTCGCGCAGGCGCGGCGTCAGGTCGGCTGCGACGGCGGCTGCCGCGCCATGCGGATCGAAAACTTGTGGTGCGTTCATGTTCGGACGAGTCGGAGGGCCGACCGTGCGGTCTGGGCACGGCTGAGGCATGCGCGTGGTGCGCGCGGATCTGGGGAAAATCTTCTGTTACCAGGCTCGCAAACTATGCGTGGAAGCCGTGCCGTGCGTGTGTACGCAAGGCTCCGGCCGACCGATACCTGGCGGCGCTCGGAGCCATCAGCACGATCGCGCGCAGTGCGCGTGCCGAGCCGCCGAGGGACAAGCTGCCCGCGGAGACGGCTTCAAATGGGCGGTCCGATACTGCCTTTGCATCTTCCGATCCTTGATTCAAAACGGAATTCTAACCCATGATCGGCGCGAGCGTGGACGCCTGAATCGACCGGAATTCCGGGCCCGGCGGCGCGGGCCGGGAATTTCCCGCCCGTCCGGTCGGTCGTGAGGCCCACAGGCCCGCCGGGGCGGGGTTGGCGCTAAAATCCAGGTTTTCCCCGCTTTTGCCGCGCCGACCGATACCCGCGCGACCGTCATGGCTGCTCACGACTACCTGAAAAAGATCCTCACCGCCCGGGTCTACGACGTGGCGGTCGAAACCGCCCTCGAACCGGCCCGCAACCTGTCCGCCCGCGTGCGCAACCGCGTGCTTCTCAAGCGCGAGGACAACCAGCCGGTGTTCTCGTTCAAGCTGCGCGGCGCCTACAACCGCATGGCGCACCTGTCGGCCGAGGCGCGCGAGCGCGGCGTGATCACGGCCTCGGCCGGCAACCACGCGCAGGGCGTGGCGTTCTCGGCGGCGCGGCTCGGCGTCAAGGCGGTGATCGTGGTGCCGGTCACCACGCCGCAGGTCAAGGTCGATGCCGTACGCGCCCACGGCGGCCCGACCGTCGAGGTGATCCAGTTCGGCGAATCGTATAGCGATGCCTACGGCCACGCCGTCCAGGTGCAGGACAAGCGCGGCCTGACGTTCGTCCACCCGTTCGACGATCCCGACGTGATCGCCGGCCAGGGCACCGTGGCGATGGAAGTGCTGCGCCAGCATCAGGGGCCGATCCACGCGATCTTCGTGCCGATCGGCGGCGGCGGTCTGGCCGCCGGCGTGGCCGCCTACGTGAAGGCGGTCCGGCCCGAAATCCGCGTGATCGGCGTGCAGACCGACGATTCCTGCGCGATGGCGCAATCGATCCGCGCCGGCGAGCGCGTGACGCTGGCCGAGGCGGGCCTGTTCTCGGACGGCACGGCGGTCAAGCTGGTCGGCGAGGAAACGTTCCGGCTGTGCCGCGAACTGCTCGACGACGTGATCACCGTGGATACCGACGCGCTGTGCGCCGCCATCAAGGACGTGTTCCAGGACACCCGCAGCGTGCTGGAGCCGGCCGGCGCGCTGGCCGTGGCGGGCGCCAAGCGCTATGCCGAGCAGGCCGGCATCGAGGGCGAAAAGCTGGTGGCGATCACCTCCGGCGCGAACATGAACTTCGACCGGATGCGCTTTGTGGCCGAACGCGCCGAGGTGGGCGAGGCGCGCGAGGCGGTGTTCGCCGTGACGATCCCCGAGGAACGTGGCAGCTTCCGGCGCTTCTGCGAGCTGGTGGGCGAGCGCAACGTCACCGAATTCAACTACCGGATCGCCGACGAACGCTCGGCGCACATCTTCGTGGGCGTGCAGACGCGCCGCCGCGGCGAATCGGCCGAGATCGCCGCCACCTTCGACGCGCAAGGCTTCGTGACCGCCGACCTGACCGGCGACGAACTGTCGAAGGATCACATCCGCTACATGGTCGGCGGCCGTTCGCAGCTCGCGCACGACGAGCGGCTGTTCCGCTTCGAATTCCCCGAGCGGTCGGGCGCGCTGATGAAGTTCCTGTCGTCGATGGCGCCGAACTGGAACATCAGCCTGTTCCACTACCGCAACCAAGGCGCGGATTACAGTTCGATCCTGGTCGGCCTGCAGGTGCCGGTCGCCGATCATGCGGCGTTCGACCGCTTCCTGGCCGCGCTCGGCTATCCGTACCACGAAGAAACCGCGAACCCGGCCTACCGGCTGTTCCTGGCCTGACCTCCGCGAGACGATCGATGACTCCCGAAATTCCCCCCTCGGCAAGGCCTCGGCCTACACCACCGCCTACGACGCCGCGCTGCTGTTTCCGATCCCGCGCGACGGCGCGCGCGAACAGATCGGCATCGGCGCGGCGCTCCCGTTCTTCGGCACCGACATCTGGAACGCCTACGAATTGTCGTGGGTCAACGCACGCGGCAAGCCGCAGATCGCGGTGGCCACGTTCTTCGTGCCGACCGATTCGCCGAACATCGTCGAATCGAAGTCGTTCAAGCTGTATCTCGGCTCGTTCGCGCAAACGGCGTTCGAATCGGTCGACGCCGTGCGCGACACGCTCAAGCGCGACGCGTCGGTCGCCTGCGGCGCGGTCGTGTCGGTGCAACTGGCCTCGCCGTCGGCGTTCGCCAAGCTCAAGCTCGAGGAACTCGATGACCAGTCGCTCGACCGCCTCGATCTCGATACCGACATCTATCATCCCGATCCGTCGCTGCTGTCGGCCTCGCACGACGAATCGCCCGTGGAGGAAACGCTGGTGTCGGACCTGCTCAGTCGAACTGCCCGGTCACCGGCCAGCCCGACTGGGGCAGCGTGCAGATTCACTACCTACGTGGGCGCGCCGATCGATCAGGCCGGGCTGCTGCGCTACCTGATCTCGTTCCGCAATCACACCGGCTTTCACGAGCAGTGCGTCGAGCGGATCTTCGTCGACATCCTGCGCGAATGCCGTCCGGTGAAGCTGGCCGTGTACGCGCGTTACACGCGCCGCGGCGGGCTCGACATCAACCCGTTCCGCACCAACTTCAACCAGCCGATGCCCGACAACGCGCGCACCGCGCGTCAATAAGCGCTGCCCCCACGCAAATCGCGGCAGCGCGAGCCTCGATGGCCCGCGCTGCCGCGTTTTTTCATGCCGACCGGCTTACTTGACGGGCGGCTTGTAGGCGATGCAATCCACCTCGACCTTGCAGTCGATGACCATGCTCGACTGCACGCAGGCGCCCGCCGGCGGATGCTCGCCGAAGTACGAGACGAACACCTTGTTGAACGACGCGAAATCGCGTGCGTCGTCGAGCCACACGCCGCAGCGCACGACGTGTTCGAGGCCGTAGCCCGCTTCCTTGAGGATCGCGATCACGTTCTCGATCGTCTGCTTCGACTGCGTGACGATGCCGGCTTCCACCACTTCGCCGTTGACCATCGGCGTCTGGCCCGACACGTCAGCCAGCCGTCGGCCTCGACGGCCTTCGCGAACGGCATCACCTGGCCGCCGGTTCCCTTCGCATCGCCCACTCCATAACGCTTCATCGTTTTCCCCTTCGGTTTGCGGGTTCGGGCCGCGCGTTCGCCGCGCGGCCGGTTCGTCCGGCGCGCGCAAGGCGCCGGCCATTTCGGTTCGTGCCGGGCACGCCCGACCGGATTCGGCGCGTCAGAACGCCGCGTCGCTGAGCGCGCGCCGCGCTTCACGAAGCGCCCGGCGCGCGTGCCGGTGGCCGCGCCGTCGCGCCAGGACAGCACGCCGTTGACCCACACGGCGTCGATGCCGCGCGCCGGCTGCTGCGGCGACTCGAACGAGGCGACGTCGATCACGGTGGCCGGATCGAACAGCACGAGATCGGCGTGATGGCCGACCTGCACCTCGCCGCGCTTGTCGAGGCCGAAGCGGCGCGCCGTCAGCGACGTCATCTTGCGCACGGCTTCCTCCAGCGGCAGCAGCTTCTCGTCGCGCGCGTAGTGGCCGAGCACGCGCGTAAACGCGCCCCAGAGCCGCGGATGCGGCAGCGGATCGTTCGGCAGGCCGTCCCGGCCATCGTCGACGGGCGCGAGAGGATCCGCCGCACGTCGTCCTCCGACATGTTGTGATACACCGCGCCGGCCGGTTGCAGCCGGCGCGCCGCGTCCTGCTCGCTCACGCCCCATTCCGCCGCGATCGCCGCGATCTTCCTGCCGGCCATCTCGGGATGCGGTTCCGACCACGTGATCGTGATCTCGATGTCGCCGCTGACCTGCTTCAGATCGAGCGTCGACGAGCTGCGGCTGTACGGGGTAGCAGTCGCAGCCGACCGGCTGGATGCGGCGCGCCCGGTCGAGCGAGGCGAGCACCTCGGCGCTGCCCCCCCCAGTTCGACGGCCCGGCGCACTTCAGATGCGAAATCACCACCGGCACGCGCGCATGGCGGCCGACGCGATACGCCTCCTCCATCGCGTCGAGGATCGCGTCGAACTCGGTGCGCATGTGCGTGGGGTACAGCGCGCCGGCCAGCGCCATGCCCTCCTCCACCGGCGCGGCGAACGCCGAACCGGAGGCGAGGCCCGAACTGAGCCCGAGCGCGCCGTTCAGCAGCGCCTCTTCCAGCTGCAGCCGCATCGCGGCGATTTCCTCGCTGCTGGCGGCGCGATCGAGCCGGTCCATCTGGTTGTTGCGCAGCACCGTGTGTCCCACCAGCGCGGCCACGTTGACGGCGGGCTGCCTGGTCGACGGCCTCGGCATAGGCCGCGAAGGTCGGGTACCGGAACGCCTCGCGATCGCCGAGCAGGTTCATCGGATCGGGCGGATCGCCGCGCAGCGTCACCGGCGACGCGCTGATCCCGCAATTGCCGACCACCACCGTGGTCATGCCCTGCGAGATCTTCGGCAGCATCTGCGGCGCGCGGATCACGTGCGTGTCGTCGTGCGTGTCGTCGTGCGTGTGGGCGTCGATGAAGCCCGGCGCGAGCACGCGGCCGTTCGCCTCGATCACGTCCTCGGCCAGCCAGCTCGACAAATTGCCGATCGCCACGATGCGACCGTCGCGCACGGCCACGTCGCGTTGCGCGGGCGGCGCGCCGGTACCGTCGATCAGCACGGCATAGACGATCAGCGTGTCCGCGACTTCGGGATGGGAATGCATGTCAGTCTCCGAGGGGTTGTCGGTCGCCGCCGCCGCGATGCACGTCGAGCGCGTGCTTCATGCGGCGCAGCGTCTCGCGGCAGCCTTCGCCGAGCCGCAGCGCGACCTCGGTGACGAGCACGTCGAGCGCCATCATCATCGCGTAGCGCGAAGTGGACGGCTTGAAGATGAAATCGGTTTCGAACGCGACCACCGGGATCAGGTCGTCGGCCAGCTGCGCGAGCGGCGAGGCCGGCGCGGTCAGCGCCACGATGCGCGCGCCGTAGCGCTTGGCCAGCGCGCAGCTTTCGAGCAGTTCGGGCACGCGGCCGGTGACCGACAGCGCCACCACCACGCAGGCGTCGTCGACCGTGCTGGCCACCATCCGCTGCAGCAGCGCGTCCTGGTAGCTCGCGACGGGGCGGTCGAAGCGCACCAGCCGGAAGCGCAACTCGTCGGCCAGGGCCGTGGAGCCGCCGCCCTGCCCGTACACGTAGACCATCCGCGCGCGCGCCAGCGCCTCGGCCGGCGCGTCGAACGCGGTTTGCCGCAGCAGCGCGTGGTGGTGCTCGAGTGTCACGCGCACGTCGTCGTACACGCGCGAGGCGCCGGTGGCCGGCAGGCCGTCGGGCGCGCCGGCCGGCGCCAGGAAGCGCCGGCCCACGGCGGCGGCCTGCGCGAGCCGCAGCTTCAGCTCGCGCACGTCGCGGCAGCCGACCGCTTTGGCGAAGCGCGTGACGGTGGCCACGCTGACCTCGGCCTGCGCGGCGATCTCGCCGATGCTGGCATGCGCGGCGACCGCCAGATCGTCGAGGATGCAGGCGGCTACCTTGCGTTCGGCATCGCGCAGCGCGGGCGCGCATTCGGCGATCCGTGCCACGATGTCGAACGCAAGCTGGGCCGTGGCCGGCGCGGCAGGCCCGGCGGCATCGTTCGGCGCGGCGAAATGGCGAGCGTCGTCGCTCGAATCGGCATTCATCGGGTCAATCGCACGGTCGGTTCGTGTTAATAAATAACATCTCCGGGCGGATGCTACTTTCTGTACTATCCTGCCGTCAACTTCGATAAAAACATGACGAGACGATGGAGCACTCGAAGATGAAAGTTACAAACTATCAGGAAGCCACGATCCAACCGACCGGCAAGGGCCTGGGCCGCGTGCCGAGCGCGAGCGTGCAGTTGTCCGACGCCGCGCGGCTCGAATGGAACGTGCTCGCGGAAGACGTCAGCCTGCCCGCCGCGGTGCTGTACGCCGATCTCGTCGAGCACAACCTGAAGTGGATGCAGGCGTTCGTCGCAGAATACGGCGTCAAGCTCGCCCCGCACGGCAAGACCACCATGGCGCCGCAACTGTTCCGCCGCCAGATCGAAACCGGCGCCTGGGGCATCACGCTCGCCACCGCGCACCAGACGCGCGCCGCGTATCACGGCGGCATCAACCGCGTGCTGATGGCCAATCAGCTGGTCGGCAAGCACAACATGGCGATCGTCGCCGAGCTGCTGTCCGATCCCGATTTCGAATTCTTCTGCATCGTCGATTCGGCCGAGAACGTCGAGCAACTGGGCCGGCGGTGTCCCAAACGTAGTTGAAGGTTGAAGGCGGCGGTTCCCGTAGGAATCCGAGAGAATCGGGTTTCCAGGACCAACCTCCCGAACAGGAGAACCGCCGAAATGAAGCCTACCAAGAAACCGAACCGTCGTGCTGATGCTGAGTGTCGTGTTGTTGGTAAACAAGAGCACGAAGCGCTGCGCGCGGGCCTTGCCGAGCAAGCCCAGTTGCTGC
>WNEB01000069.1 GCA_009914575.1 Burkholderia gladioli | reverse complement strand
TTCGGTTTCTTGGTAGGCTTCATTTCGGCGGTTCTCCTATTCGGGAGGTTGGTCCTGGAAACCCGATTCTCTCGGATTCCTACGGGAACCGCCGCCTTCAACCTTCAACTACGTTTGGGACACCGCCCTGCCTCAGGCAGACCCAGCTTTGGTATTCGACGACTTCGCTCATGATGACGATCGGAAAATAGTGCGGAAACAGTGAAAATCGCGCGGCGGCAAGCCGGCAGACCGCGCAATATACCAGAAACGCCCGACCGCTCCGTCTGCGCCGGATCAACGTCCGCCGCATCGTTGCGCACGGCTCGCCATCCGGCCAACTTAGAACCGCCCCCGATGCCCGTTACAATGGGCGCTTCCGACTCCTTCTCATCGCCGCTTCCCCCATGTCGCTCTATTCCATTTCCGGCGCGCAGCTTGCGTTCGGTCACGTCGCGTTGCTCGATCACGCGGATTTCTCGCTCGAAGCCGGCGAGCGCGTCGGTCTCATCGGCCGCAACGGCGCGGGCAAGTCCTCGCTGCTGAAGATCGTCGCGGAACTCGCGCGTCCCGACGACGGCCTGATCACCCGCCAGCAGGATTTGGTAACGGTCTACGTGGCGCAGGAGCCCGAATTCGAGCCGGGGCAGACGGTGTTCGACGCGGTCGCGGGCGGCCTCACGCATATCCAGGTGCTGCTCGACGAGTTCGACACGGTCGCGCACGGGCTGGCAGACGAACCGGAAGGCGCCGGGCACGACGCGCTGATGGCGCGCATGAACACGCTGCAGGCGGCGCTCGACCTGTCCGACGGCTGGAACTGGCGCCCCCGCGTGGCCGCCACGCGGGCGCAGATCGGCCTCGACGGCGCGCTGCTGGTCGAAGCGCTGTCGGGCGGCATGAAGAAGCGCGTGGCGCTGGCCCGCGCGCTGGTGCTGCAGCCCGATGTCCTGCTGCTCGACGAACCGACCAACCACCTCGATTTCGAAGGCATCCGCTGGCTGGAAGAGCTGCTGATCTCGCAGCGCTCCAGCGTGCTGTTCATCACCCACGATCGCGCGTTCCTCGATCGCGTCGCCACGCGCATCGTCGAACTCGATCGCGGCCGCCTGCTGTCCTATCCAGGCAACTTCTCGCAATATCAAACGCACAAGGAGCAGCAGCTGGAAATCGAGCGCGTCGAGAACGCGAAGTTCGACAAGCTGCTGGCGCAGGAGGAAGTCTGGATCCGCAAGGGCGTGGAAGCGCGCCGCACGCGCAGCGTCGGGCGCATCGCGCGCCTCGTGGACATGCGCCAGGAGCGCGCCGAGCGCCGCAATGCGCAAGGCAACTTGCGCCTCGACGTCGGGCAGGGCGAGAAGTCGGGCAAGATCGTCGCGGAGCTGACCGACGTCACGATCCGCTACGACGACCGCACCTTCATCGATACCTTCTCCAGCACGGTGATGCGCGGCGACAAGATCGGCCTGATCGGCCCGAACGGCGTCGGCAAGACCACCATGCTGAAGCTGATCCTCGGCGAACTGGCGCCGGACGAAGGCAAGGTCCGCACCGGCACCAACCTGCAGGTGGCCTACTTCGACCAGATGCGCGCGCAGCTCGATCTCGACAAGAGCCTCGCCGATACCATCAGCCCCGGCATCGAATGGGTGGAAGTCGCGGGCACGAAGAAGCACGTGATGAGCTATCTCGGCGATTTCCTGTTCGCGCCCGAGCGCGCCCGTTCGCCGGTGCGGTCGCTGTCGGGCGGCGAGCGCAACCGCCTGCTGCTGGCGCGTCTGTTCGCGCGCCCGGCCAACGTGCTGGTGCTCGACGAACCCACCAACGATCTCGACATCCCCACGCTCGAACTGCTCGAGGAACTGCTGGCCGACTACGACGGCACGGTGCTGCTGGTCAGCCACGATCGCGCGTTCCTCGACAACGTGGTGACCTCGGTGATCGCATCGGAAGGCCAGGGCCGCTGGCGCGAATACGTCGGCGGCTTCACCGACTGGCAAACCCAGCACGCGCGCTCGGCGGCGCTCGTGCAGAAGGACAAGCCGCAGGAAGCCGCGCCGCGCGCGGCGGCGCCCGCGTCGAAGGACGATGCCGGCAAGAGCGCGGCGAATCGCGGCGCGCAGCGCATCGTCAAGCTGTCGTTCAACGAACAGCGCGAACTCGACAGCCTGCCCGAAAAGATCGCCGCGCTCGAAGCCGAGCAGGCCGCGATCAACGCGCAGCTCGAAGACGGCACGATCTTCGCTCGCGATGCGAAGGAAGGCACGCGCCTGACCGAACGCTTCGCGGCGCTCGACGACGAACTGCTCGTCGCGCTCGAGCGCTGGGAAGAACTCGAGGCCAAGCGCAAGCCTTCATGATCGCGCGCACAAGGACCCAGTAAAATACGCCGCGTTCCGGCCCCGGCGCCGCAAGCGGCGCCGCCCGGTTTCGGAGCAGTCGCGTCAGCGCATTGTTTCGATTGGCTTTTTTATCGAATTCAACGTTTTGTCCACGATGTTGTCCACACGATCTGGGGATAAGCATCGCGGGCAATGGATGACCTAGCGCCTATGTCCACGAAAAAGCCCGCAGCGGCCTATAGCGAAGCATCGATCAAGGTGCTGAAGGGTCTCGAACCCGTCAAGCAGCGGCCCGGTATGTACACGCGTACCGAAAATCCGCTGCACATCATCCAGGAAGTCATCGACAACGCCTCCGACGAGGCGCTCGGCGGTTACGGCAAGCAGATCACGGTCACGCTGCACGCGGATCAGTCGGTCTCGGTCGAGGACGACGGCCGCGGCATTCCGTACGGCATGCATCCGGACGAAGGCGTGCCGGTGGTCGAAATCGTTTTCACGCGGCTGCATGCCGGCGGCAAGTTCGACAAGGCGGCCGGCGGCGCCTACACGTTCTCGGGCGGCCTGCACGGCGTGGGCGTGTCGGTCACCAATGCGCTAGCCACGCGCCTCGACGTGACCGTCTGGCGCGACGGCAAGATCGCCGAGCTCGGCTTCGCATCCGGCGACGTGGTCAAGCCGCTCGTCACGCAGTCGGCCGACCGCGGCGAGAAGAAGTCGGGCACGCGCGTGCGCGTCTGGCCCGACGGCAAGTATTTCGATTCGCCGAACCTGCCGACCGGCGAACTGCAGCGCCTGCTGCGCTCGAAGGCGGTGCTGCTGCCGGGCGTCGAGGTGGTGCTGGTCACCGAGAAAACCGGCGAGCGCCAGGTCTGGAAGTACGAGGACGGCCTGCGCGGCTATCTGCTCGACGAGATGAACGGCAGCGAGCTGCTGATCCCGCTGTTCGAGGGCGAACGCTTCGCCGATTCGAAAAGCTCGGGCGACGACACCTTCGCCGACGGCGAGGGCGCGTCGTGGGTGGTGGCCTGGAGCGAGGAAGGCTCGCTCACGCGCGAATCCTACGTGAACCTGATTCCGACGCCGGTCGGCGGCACGCACGAATCGGGGCTGCGCGACGGCCTCTATCAGGCGGTCAAGAGCTTCGTCGAGCTGCACAACCTGCAGCCGAAGGGCGTCAAGCTGCTGGCCGAGGACGTGTTCGCGCGCGTCTCGTTCGTGCTGTCGGCCAAGGTGCTCGATCCGCAGTTCCAAGGGCAGATCAAGGAGCGCCTGAACAGCCGAGACGCGGTGAAGCTGGTGTCGTCGTTCTCGCGTCCGGCGCTCGAACTGTGGCTGAACCAGCACGTCGAGCACGGCAAGAAGCTGGCCGATCTCGTCATCAAGCAGGCGCAGGCGCGCACGCGCGCGGGCCAGAAGGTCGAGAAGCGCAAGAGCTCGGGCGTGGCGGTGCTGCCCGGCAAGCTGACCGATTGCGAGACGCAGGACATCGCGCGCAACGAACTGTTCCTGGTCGAGGGCGATTCGGCCGGCGGTTCGGCCAAGATGGGCCGCGACAAGGAATATCAGGCGATCCTGCCGCTGCGCGGCAAGGTGCTGAACACCTGGGAAACCGAACGCGACCGCCTGTTCGCGAACAACGAGGTGCACGACATCTCGGTGGCGATCGGCGTCGATCCGCACGGCCCAGACGACAGCGTCGATCTGTCGAACCTGCGCTACGGCAAGATCTGCATCCTGTCGGACGCCGACGTGGACGGCGCGCACATCCAGGTGCTGCTGCTCACGTTGTTCTTCAAGCATTTCCCGCAGCTGATCGAGCGCGGCCACGTGTGCGTGGCGCGTCCGCCGCTGTTCCGCGTCGATGCGCCGGCGCGCGGCAAGAAGCCCGCGCAGAAGCTCTACGCGCTCGACGACGGCGAACTCGAGGCGATCCTCGACAAGCTGCGAAAGGACGGCGTGCGCGAAACCCAATGGTCGATCAGCCGCTTCAAGGGCCTCGGCGAAATGAGCGCCGAGCAGCTGTGGGACACCACCATGAATCCCGATACGCGCCGCCTCACGCCGGTCGCGCTCGGCGGGCTCGATTACGACGCCACGGTGTCGCGCATGACGATGCTGATGGGCAAGGGCGAGGCGTCCGCACGCCGCGGCTGGCTCGAGGAAAAGGGCAACGAGGTCGAGGTGGATATCTGAGCGGCGTGATCCGCGCCGCGCACGCGATGCGCCGCGCGACACGCCGGTCGAGCCGCCCCTGAACCGATACGGAAGCGATACCAGATGGATGACATCACCCCCGATTTTTTCGATGAGCCTCCCGCGCCGCCCGAAGGCGGCGATGTCCTGACGCTCGGCGATTACGCCGAGAGCGCCTACCTCAGCTACGCGGTCAGCGTCGTCAAGGGCCGCGCGCTGCCGGACGTCTGCGACGGCCAGAAGCCGGTCCAGCGCCGGATCCTGTTCGCGATGAGCGAGATGGGCCTCGGCAACAACGCCAAGCCCGTCAAGTCGGCGCGCGTCGTGGGCGACGTGCTCGGCAAGTACCACCCGCACGGCGATCAATCCGCCTACGACGCGCTCGTGCGTCTCGCGCAGGATTTCTCGATGCGTTACCCGCTGATCGACGGCCAGGGCAACTTCGGCTCGCGCGACGGCGACGGCGCGGCCGCGATGCGGTACACGGAAGCGCGGCTCACGCCGATCGCGCAGTTGCTGCTCGACGAGATCGACCAGGGCACGGTCGGCTTCATGCCGAACTACGACGGTTCGTTCGAGGAGCCGCAACTGCTGCCGGCGCGCCTGCCGTTCGCGCTGCTGAACGGCGCCTCGGGCATCGCGGTCGGCCTCGCGACGGAAATCCCGTCGCACAACCTGCGCGAAGTGGCGGCCGCGACCGTCGCTCTGATCCGCAACCCGAAGCTCTCGCACGCCGAGCTGATGCAACTGGTGCCCGGCCCGGATTTCCCGGGCGACGGCCAGATCATTTCGAGCGATGCGGAAATTTCCGCCGCCTACGAAGCCGGGCGCGGCAGCCTCAAGGTGCGCGCGCGCTGGAAGATCGAGGAGCTCGCGCGAGGCCAGTGGCAATTGGTGGTCAACGAACTGCCGCCGAACACGTCGGGGCAGAAGGTGCTCGAGGAAATCGAGGAGCTGACCAACCCGAAGATCAAGGCCGGCAAGAAAACGCTCACGCAGGAACAGGCCAACACCAAGAAGGCCATGCTCGACCTGCTCGACGCCGTGCGCGACGAGTCGGGCAAGGATGCGCCGGTGCGGCTCGTGTTCGAGCCGAAGTCGCGCACCATCGATCAGACCGAGTTCGTGCAGACGCTGCTCGCGCACACCAGCCTCGAGTCGAACGCGGCGCTGAACCTCGTGATGATCGGCCCCGACGGCCGGCCCGCGCAGAAGGGGCTCGGCACGATCCTCGGCGAGTGGGTGGGCTTCCGCCAGCAGACGTTGACGCGGCGCTGCCGCCATCGCCTGGGCAAGGTCGACGATCGCATCCACATCCTCGAAGGGCGGATGATCGTCTTCCTGAACATCGGCGAGGTGATCCGGATCATCCGCGAATCGGACGAGCCGAAGGCCGCGCTGATGTCGGCGTTCGGGCTGACCGAGCGTCAGGCCGACGACATTCTCGAAATCCGCCTGCGTCAGCTCGCGCGGCTCGAGAAGATCAAGATCGAGAAGGCACTGGACGAACTGCGCGCCGAGAAGGCCAAGCTGGAAGACCTGCTGGCCAACGACAGCGCGATGAAGCGGCTCATGATCAAGGAGATCGAGGGCGATGCCAAGCAGTTCGGCGACGACCGCCGCACGCTGATCCAGCAGGAAAAGCGCGCGATCTTCGAGGCCAAGGTGATCGACGAGCCGGTGACGGTGGTGGTGTCGCAGAAGGGCTGGGTGCGTGCGCTGAAGGGCCACGGGCTCGATCCGGCGAGCTTCACGTTCAAGGCCGGCGACAGCCTCTACGCGGCGTTCCAGTGCCGCACGCCCGACACGCTGATCGCTTGGGGCAGCAAGGGCCGCGTGCATTCGGTGCCGGTGCAGGTGCTGCCGGGCGGGCGCGGCGACGGCGTGCCGGTCACCTCGCTGATCGAGCTCGAATCGGGCACGCACCTGATGCATTACTTCGCGGCGGGCGCGGAGCAGCCGCTGCTGCTCGCGTCGAGCAACGGCTTCGGGTTCATCGCCAAGGTCGGCGACATGATCAGCCGCCAGAAGGCCGGCAAGGCGTTCATGACGATCGACGACGGCGCGGCGCCGCTCGCGCCGATGCCGGTCATGCCGCTTGCCACTCAGGTGGCCTGCCTGTCCGGGCAGGGGCGCCTGCTGGTGTTCTGCATCGACGAAATGAAGACGCTGTCGACCGGCGGTCGCGGCGTGATCCTGATGGCGCTGGAAGACAAGGAAACGCTGGTGCAGGCGCTGGCGATCGACGGTCGCGGCGTGGTGCTGCAGGGCACCGGCCGCGGCGGCAAGGCGCAGGATGCGGTGCTGGCGGGCGCGGCGCTTGCGCCGCTGGTCGGCAAGCGCGCCCGCAAGGGCCGTGCGCCGGATCTCAAGCTGAAGCTGTCCGGCCTGCGGCCGATCTTCGACTGACGCACGCGGCGGCGGCGCGCGGCCTGCGTGCTCCGCCCCGGCTTCCATCCGGCCCCGGCCGCGTTGCGCGCGCGCCGGGGCTAATGAGATGGTCATCCCCACCCTACACGCGGGTTACGCTGTAGGGTGTTTTTCTTTCTGGAGAGGCCATCATGCAAGACGCGACGCTGGTTGGGATCGATCTGGGCAAGCATTCGTTTCACCTTCACGGGCAGGACCGGCACGGCAAAGCCGTGTTTCGCAAGAAGGTGGGACGCAAGCAGTTGATCGAGTTCTTCGCCACGTTTCACGCCTGCACGGTGGTCATGGAAGCTTGCGCCGGGGCGCATCACATGGCCCGCAAGCTCGCCAGCTTCGGGCACCAGGTCAAGCTGATCTCGCCGCAGTTCGTGCGGCCCTTCGTCAAGAGCAACAAGAACGACTTCGT
>WNEB01000068.1 GCA_009914575.1 Burkholderia gladioli | reverse complement strand
TGAGGGCTCGGGCCAGGCAAAGCCTTGCGCCGCCTGGCCCCCGAGCCCGTCCGGCGGCGAGGACTTCCCCGCCTTGGGGCGGGGCTAGGGGTGGGAAGATACCGTTTTGCGACGTAGGTTTTCGTACTCCGGCGGCCCTTTTCACCCACTCAAATTTCAAGAGAGCCCAGATTGATCCAGGCCTGTTCGTCGCGCGGGTTGGCGGCGACGGCCTGCTCCAGCAGCGCCAGTTCCTCGGCCGGATCGCCGCCCGTGATGCGCACCGCGATCGCCAGGTTGTTGCGCAGCGACGGCCAGTCGGGCATCAGTTCGAGCACGCGGCGGTACGGCGCGATCGCCTCGGCATGACGACCGCCCATCTGCAGCGCATAGCCGCAATTGAAGGCCAGCGCGGCCACGTCCGGCTCGATGCGCCACACGCAGGCCGCGAACTCGGCCGCATCGCCGTAGCGCTGATGTTCGAGCAGCGTGACGGTGAGCCGCGCGAGCGATTCGTAATCGAGCGCATGCAGCCGCGAGGCCGCGTCGAGCCAGACATCGCGCGCCTCGGTGGGCCGGATTCGGTCGCCGCCAGCGCTTAGCGGAGGAATTCGAGCAAGGACGGATAGAGCGGGAACTGCGGATCGACGGGCGGTCTGAACATGGCGGGCATGGGGCCGGGCATCGGCGGACAGGGCAATGGAATGCATCTTACCGTGCGTTTCGCCGGATCGGCGGCGGCGTGCGCGGCGCACGCGCGCCATGCCGCCGCGACCCGCAAGATTCGCGCCCCGACGCGCGCCCCGACGCGCGCGCCGATCCGGTAAAATTATGCGTTTACGCCCATCCAAGCCGCGCGCCGGACTGGAGCGCCGGTTCGATTCGCCTCGCGCCAGCCCCGGTCGGAACGCCCAGCGCCCACGAAGGCCCCTCATGCGCACGTTTCAACAAATCATCCTGACGCTCCAGTCCTACTGGGACAAACAGGGTTGTGCCCTGCTCCAGCCGATCGACATGGAAGTCGGCGCCGGCACCTCGCACGTTCACACGTTCCTGCGCGCGATCGGCCCGGAGCCGTGGCGCGCCGCCTACGTGCAACCGTCGCGCCGCCCGAAGGACGGTCGCTACGGCGCGAATCCGAACCGCCTGCAGCACTACTACCAGTATCAGGTGGTCATGAAGCCAGCCCCGGAAAACATCCTCGACCTGTACCTCGGCTCGCTCGAAGCGCTCGGCTTCGACCTGAAGCAGAACGACGTGCGCTTCGTCGAGGACGACTGGGAAAATCCGACGCTCGGCGCCTGGGGCCTTGGCTGGGAAGTCTGGCTGAACGGCATGGAAGTCACGCAGTTCACGTATTTCCAGCAGGCCGGCGGCCTCGACTGCAAGCCGGTGCTCGGCGAAATCACGTACGGGCTCGAACGCCTCGCGATGTATCTGCAGAAGGTGGAAAACGTCTACGACCTGATCTGGACGGAATGGGAGGAGCTCGGCCCGAACGGCCCGGAGCTGCGCCGCCTGACCTACGGCGACGTGTACCACCAGAACGAAGTCGAGCAGTCGACCTACAACTTCGAGCACGCCAACGTCGATCTGCTGTTCACGTTCTTCAACAGCTACGAATCCGAAGCGAAGCGGATGATCGAGGCGAAGCTGGCACTGCCCGCCTACGAACTCGTGCTGAAGGCCGGCCACACGTTCAACCTGCTCGACGCGCGCGGCGCGATCTCGGTCACCGAGCGCGCGGCCTACATCGGTCGGATCCGCGCGCTGTCGCGGCTCGTGGCGCAGTCCTACTACGAATCGCGCGAGGCGCTCGGCTTCCCGATGATCGGCAACCCCGTGCGCGGCGTGCCGGGCCTCGCCACCGACGCGCAGGACGCGGCCCAGCCGGGCTGGGTGCCGCCGCTGAAGGCCGAACGCAAGATCGACAAGGACTGACGAGATTCCTCCCATCATGACGCAATCCCATACCGCTCCCCTCCTCGTCGAACTGCTGACCGAGGAACTGCCGCCGAAGGCGCTGGCCCGCCTCGGCGACGCGTTCGCCGAAGGCCTCGCGCAGCGCCTCGCCGCGTGCGACCTGACCGACGGCGAACCCGTGTTCGAACGCTACGCCACGCCGCGCCGCCTGGCCGTGGTGATCCGCAACGTGCGCGCCGTCGCGCCGGATCGCCAGGTTCGCGAGAAAGTGCTGCCCGTGTCCGTCGCGCTCGACGCCGAAGGCAGGCCCACGCCGCCGCTCGCCAAGAAGCTCGCGGCGCTCGGCCCCCCAGACCTCGCCATCGACCAGCTCGAACGCTCGCAGGACGGCAAGGCCGAAGCGTTCTTCATCAACTACTCGGCGCCCGGCGCGCAACTGGCCGACGGCCTGCAGGCCGCGCTCGACGAGACGCTCGCCAAGCTGCCGATCCCGAAGGTGATGACCTACCAGCGCCCGGACGGCAGCGACGTGCGCTTCGTGCGCCCGGTGCTGCGCCTGACCGTGCTGCACGACACGCAGGTCGTGCCGGTCACCGCGTTCGGCATCGACGCCGGCGACACCACGCTCGGCCACCGCTTCCTGTCGACGGGCGCCGTCGCGATCCGCTCGGCCGACACGTACGCCGAAACGCTGCGCGAGAAGGGCCGCGTGATCGCGCACTTCGTCGATCGCCGCGAATCGATCCGCACGGCGCTCGCCGCGCACGCCGAAAACGACACGGTGGTGATGCCGGAATCGCTGCTCGACGAGGTCAACGCGCTGGTCGAATGGCCGGTGGTGTACGCCTGCAACTTCGAGGACGAATTCCTCGAAGTGCCGCAGGAGTGCCTGATCCTGACGATGCAGACCAACCAGAAGTATTTCGCGCTGACCGACGCCGCCGGCAAGCTGCGCTCGCGCTTCCTGATCGTCTCGAACATCGAGACGGCCACGCCGGCCGAAATCGTCGAAGGCAACGAGCGCGTGGTGCGCCCGCGCCTGGACGACGCGAAGTTCTTCTTCGAGACCGACAAGAAGACGCGCCTCACCGATCGCGTGCCGCGCCTGGCAAACGTCGTCTATCACAACAAGCTCGGCGCGCAGCTGGCGCGCGTCGAGCGGATCGAATCGATCGCCGCGCAGATCGCGCCGGCCGTCGGCGCCGACGCCGCGTTCGCGCAACGCGCCGCGCGCCTGGCCAAGGCCGACCTGCTGACCGACATGGTCGGCGAATTCCCCGAGCTGCAAGGCACGATGGGCACCTACTACGCGCGCCACGACGGCGAGGCGGACGAAGTGGCCGTCGCCTGCACCGAGCATTACCAGCCGCGCTTCTCGGGCGACACGCTGCCGGTCGCGCCTGTGAGCACCGCCGTCGCGCTGGCCGACAAGCTCGAAACGATCGTCGGCATCTGGGGCATCGGCCTCGCGCCGACGGGCGAGAAGGATCCGTTCGCGCTGCGCCGTCATGCGCTCGGCGTGCTGCGCCTGCTGCTCGAAAAGCAGCTGCCGCTCGACCTCGTCGAACTGCTGCGCACGGCCTATGCGAGCTTCGCCGGCATCGACGGCGTGGCCGATTCGACCGACGCGATCTACGCGTTCTTCCTCGACCGCCTGCGCGGCATCCTGCGCGAACGCGGCTACTCGACGGGCGAAATCGAAGCCGTGCTCGGCCTCGAGCCGACGCGCGTCGACGATCTGGTCGCCCGCCTCGACGCGGTGCGCGAGTTCACGCGCCTGGCCGAAACGGAATCGCTCGCCGCGGCCAACAAGCGGATCTCGAACATCCTGAAGAAGTCGGAAGGCGGCGCGCCGGCAGCGATTCAGCCGGCCCTGCTGGCCGAAGCGGCCGAACAGGCGCTCGCCGCGCAACTGGCGGAAGTCACGCCGCGCGTGCAGTCGCAACTGGCCGCGCGCGATTACACGGGCGCGCTGTCGGCGCTCGCCGCGCTGCGCGCCCCGGTCGACACGTTCTTCAACGACGTGATGGTCAACGCCGAGGATCCCGCGCTGCGCGCGAACCGCCTCGCGCTGCTGTCGGCGCTGCATCAGCAGATGAACTGCGTCGCCGACATCTCGAAGCTCGCCGCGTAAGCGGCGCGCCCCACGTCACGCGTGCCAGGAGAACGCCATGCCCAACCGCAAGCTCGTCGTCCTCGATCGGGACGGCGTCATCAACGTCGATTCGGATGCGTTCATCAAGACGCCCGACGAGTGGATCGCGCTGCCCGGCAGCCTCGAGGCGATCGCGCGGCTCAACCACGCGGGCTACCGCGTGGTGGTCGCGACCAACCAGTCGGGCATCGACCGCGGGCTGTTCGACATGGCGGCGCTCAACGCCATGCATCTGAAGATGCACAAGGCTGCCGCCTCGGTCGGCGCGCGCATCGGCGCGGTGTTTTACTGCCCGCACACGGCCAACGACAATTGCGATTGCCGCAAGCCGAAGCCGGGCATGATGCAGATGATCCTCGAGCGCTTCGAGATCGACGCGGACGAAACGCCGATCGTCGGCGATTCGCTGCGCGACCTGCAGGCCGGCGTGGCGGTCGGCTTCCAGCCGCACCTCGTGCTGACGGGCAAGGGCCGCAAGACGCTCGCGGCCGGCAATCTGCCCGAAGGCACGCGCGTGCACGACGACCTGCGCGCGTTCGCGCTCGATTTCCTGTCCCGGGAGCCGGGCTGACCGCGCGCCAAGCACGTCCGTCGCCCCTTCCGCTCCATCGTTTCCGCTGTTTCGCCTACGTCCGGGCCAAGCCGATGCTGACCATCCGTTCGCTGTTGCTGCTTCTCTATTTCGTGCTGTACACGGTGCCGTACGCCACTGCGTGCTTCATCGCGTTCCCGTTCCTGCGCCCGGATGCACGACGCTACTGGATGGCGACCGGCTGGTGCCGTTCGACGCTCGTCGTGGTGCGCGCGCTGAACGGCATCCGCTACCGCATTGAGGGCATGGAAAATCTGCCGGACGGTCCCGCCGTGCTGCTCTCGAAACATCAATCGGCCTGGGAAACGCTCGCGTTCCCGGCGCTGATGCCGCGCCCGCTCTGCTATGTGTTCAAGCGCGAGCTGCTCTACGTGCCGTTCTTCGGCTGGGCGCTCGGCCTGCTGCACATGGTTCACATCAACCGCAAGGAAGGCAAGCACGCGTTCGATTCGGTGATCCGTCAGGGCAAGAAGCGGCTCGAGGAAGGCGCCTGGGTGATCATGTTCCCCGAAGGCACGCGCACGCCCACCGGCCGCCAGGGCAAGTACAAGACCGGCGGCGCCCGCTTCGCGGTGGGTACCGGCGCACCCGTCGTGCCGATCGCTCACAACGCGGGCCGCGTCTGGCCGCGCAATTCGTTCACCAAGTATCCGGGTATAGTCACGGTGTCGATCGGCAAGCCGATCGACACGCGCGGCCTGAGCCCCGACGAGCTGAACACGCGCGTCGAGCAATGGATCGAGGCGGAAATGCGCCGCATCGATCCCGATGCCTACCGCCACGAAGGCGGTGGCGCGGATGACGGGTCGCGTCCGGCCCCCGCTGCACGGTCCTGATTCAAGGTTTCATTCATATTGCGCACTGCCAAACGAAGCGAACTGATGCCCAAGCGTCCCAGGCCGCGGCCCGCCGTGGTCGCCCTCGATCATCACCAGCTCGATCTGCCGCTGTTCGACGGCCCGCCGCCCTCGCCGTCCCCATCTCCGTCGCCGGAGCGCGACCGTTCGCTGCGCAAGCTGACGCTCGACGGGCGCGTGCTCGAATACCGGCTCCAGCGCTCCGCGCGCCGCACCACGATCGGCTTCGCGATCGACGGCAGCGGCCTGGCCATCACGGCGCCGCGCTGGGTCACGCTCGCCGACGTCGAGGCCGCGATCGCCGAGAAACGGCGCTGGATCTTCGCCAAGCTGGCCGAATGGCAAACCCGCATCGAGCAACGCGCGCTGCCGCAGATCGACTGGAAGGACGGCGCGCGCATTCCCTATCTCGGCAAGCCCGTCGAGATCGCACTGGCTTCGGCCGACGGCGCCCTGGCCTACGATGCCGAGCGCGCCGTGCTCGCGCTCGGGCTGCCTGCCCATGCCGAAGCGCAACAGATCAAGGATCGCGTGCAGGGCTGGCTGCAGAACGAAGCCAAGCGCGTGTTCGGCGAGCGGCTCGTGGTGTATGCCGACAAGCTCGGCGTCAGCTACAGCGCCTATGCGCTGTCGTCGGCCTCGACGCGCTGGGGCAGTTGCTCGAGCGACGGCAAGATCCGCCTGAACTGGCGGCTCGTGCACTTCCCGATCTCGATCGTCGATTACGTGGTGGCGCACGAACTGTCGCACCTGCGCGAGATGAATCACAGCCCGGCGTTCTGGCAAACGGTCGAATCGATCTTCCCGGAATTTCGCGAGGCGCGGCACACGCTCAAGAATCATCCGCCCGGCCTGCTGCCGGCGCTGTAAGCGCCGGCAGCAGGCCGCAAAACGAAAAAGCGCCCCGACGAGGGGCGTTTTTTTCATGGCTGGCGCCCGGACGATGGCCGCCCGCCCTGCGTCCAGTCGCGCGAGCCGCACGCGCCGGCCTGGATGAACTCGATCTTGTAGCCGTCCGGATCCTCGACGAAAGCGATCACGGTCTTGCCGTGCTTCATCGGGCCAGCCTCGCGCGTGACCTTGCCGCCCTGCGCCTTGATGGCGTCGCAGGCCGCATAGGCATCGTCGACTTCGAGCGCGATGTGGCCATAGCCGTTGCCGAGGTCGTACGACGGCGTACCCCAGTTGTGGGTCAGCTCGATCACCGTGCCCGTGCTTTCGTCCTCGTAACCGACGAAGGCCAGCGTGAACTTGCCTTCCGGGTAGTCGTGGCGGCGCAGCAGCTTCATTCCGAGCAGTTCCGTGTAGAACTTGATCGAGCGGTCGAGATCGCCGACGCGCAGCATGGTGTGCAGCATTCGCATGATGGGGGACTCCGTCGGTGCGCGTCAAGGTAGTTGTCGCCTCTGTCATGCAACTTCAGCCTGCTTACGAACCCTGATTACGGCCTCGTGGACGATTGCGTCGCGCTCCGGGTTGAGCGCGACGGTGCCGAGCGGCGTCCAATTGCGTGTCTGGCCCGACCAGCGGGCCGGATGGCGTTCGCGGGCCGCCAGATACACTTCATGCCGTGCGGCCAGAATCGCGACATCCTCGCCAGCATGTCGCTGCGCCGGCGTGACGTAACGGATGCCGCTGTGCCGATGTTCGTTGTTGTACCCGTGCACGAAGCGCATCGACCATTGCCGCGCGGCGTCCAGATCGGCAAAGCCGTGTGCCGGGAACTCGGGCCGGTACTTGGCTGGGCGGAACAGCGATTCAACGAACGCGTTGTCGTCACTCACGCGCGGTCGCGAGTACGAGGGCTTCACGCCGAGCCAGTGGAGCATCGCCAGCACCGTCGTGGCCTTCAGCGTAGAACCGTTGTCACCG
>WNEB01000067.1 GCA_009914575.1 Burkholderia gladioli | reverse complement strand
CGTCGAGCGACTTCACATTGCTGTACTGCTCGAGCATCGTTGCAAGCTCCGCTTCGACTGCCTGCTGAATAATCTGCCGCGCGCCCTGTTGGATCAGCTCGTCGAGCACGCTCTTCGTTTCTGCTTTACTGCTGGTCGCTTTTTTCGTAGTCTTCTTCATGGTGGCTGGTTTTCGGATCACTCAGGGTTCGCTGGTTGTGCTCATGACAAGCAACATTCTCAGCTAAACCGCCACCGCCTTCTCAAATTCCCGTCTCGACCGCCGTACACCAGATTCGACAATAGCTCTCGGGATGGGCCTGATCGGCGTGCTCGGCATGGGCAGCAGCCTGCTCGTCAAGCGGCTCGGCGCCGTGGTATCGCCAAGCGCGGAGGCCTGCGATGAACGCCGCGCTGCCCGTTTCCGCCGCCAGCGCCGCGTTCGACGCCGCCGCGCCCGCCGCCGGCCGCATCGACGTGCGCGGCCTGACCGTCGAGATCGGCCCGCCGCAAGCGCGCGTGGCCGCCATCGACGCACTCGACCTCAACATAGCGCCCGGCGAATTCGTCTGCGTGCTCGGGCCGTCGGGCTGCGGGAAATCCACGCTGCTAGGCGCGATCGCCGGCCACGTGCGTGGCGCGCACGGCGCGGTGGAGGTGGATGGCGCGCGCGTCGACGCGCCCTCGCCCGAGCGCGGCCTGGTGTTTCAGCAGCACACGCTGTTTCCGTGGAAGCGCGTGCTCGACAACGTGGCGTTAGGTCCGAAGATGCGCGGCGTGTCGGCCGAGGCGCGCCGCCGCGACGCGGCCGAGATGCTTGCGCTGGCGGGCCTGACCGGGCTATCAGTCGCACTACCCGGCCGAGCTGTCGGGCGGCATGCAGCAGCGCGTCGAAATCGCGCGCGTACTGATGAACCGACCGCGCGTGCTGCTGATGGACGAGCCGTTCGGCGCGCTCGACGCGCAAACCCGCCGCATGATGCAGACGCTGCTGCTCGACGTCTGGGCGCAGGTGCGCACCACCGTGGTGTTCGTCACGCACGACATCGACGAGGCGCTGTTCCTCGGCGGCCGGATCGTGATGCTGTCGGCGCGGCCGGCGCGCATCGTCGCCGACCTGCCGGTGCCGCTCGCGCGCCCACGAAGCGACGACAGCACCACCGATCCCGTCTTCGTCGACCTGAAGCGGCGCTGCATCGCCCTGCTGCGCGAAGCGGCCTGAGCCGCCTTCACGCAGCGTTTCGCTTTTCTTTTTCCCGATCCGTCCCGAGAGACCGATAGATGACCGCCCTTTCCCCGCCTGCCCTGCCCGAATTGCCGGCGCTGCTCGACCTCGCGGCCGTCGATCCCGACGCGCTGCCGCTGCTCGCGCGACTGACCGATGCCGACGCCGCCGTGCGCCGCATCGCGACGTTCGAACTTGCCGATCTGAAGGATTCCGAACTGGTGCCGGTGTTCGTCGCCACGCTGGCCGCCGATCCGGCTGCCGACGTGCGCCGCGAGGCCGCGCTCGCGCTGGCTGCCTGGGAGCAGCCCGACGCCGTGGACGCGCTGTGCGCCGCGCTGCTCGACGCCGACGACGGCGTGCGCGAGGCCGCCGCGCAAAGCCTGTCCGAACTGAAGGAGCCCGCCTCGGGCGCCACGCTTCGCCGCTGGGCCGAGCGCCCCGAGCCGTTCGTGGTGCGCGCGGTGCTGCGCGGCCTGCGCGAATTGCGGTACGCCGACGCGTGGCAGCCCGCGCTGGCCGCGCTCGATTCCAGCGATGCGGGCGTGCGGCTCGAAGCGGTGGCCGTGCTCGGCTGGCTCAAGGATGCGCGGGCAGTGCCGCGGCTCGCCGCGCTCGGCGACGAAGCCTGGCAGGTGCGCGAAGCGACCGCCACCACGCTCGGCCGGCTGCGCGCGAAGGCCGCCGTGGCCGCACCGGAGCAGGCGCTCGACGATGCGTACTGGCAGGTACGGCTGCGCGCGACCTGCGCGCTCGGGCTGATCGGCGAACGCGCGTCCGGTCCGAAAATCGCCGCGCTGCTCGGGCACGCCATCAGCAACCTGCGCAAGGAGACCGCGCTCGCGCTCGCGCTCAGCGAACTGCGCGACCCGGCTGCGCTCGACGCACTGCGCGCCGCGCTAGACGACGCCGATCCGGAAGTGCGCAAGGCCGTGCGCATCGCGATCGGTCAGATCGAGCAAAGCGGGGAGGCTGGCGCATGAGCGCCGCGCCGCTCGAAATACGCAGCGACAGCGCCAATCGCACGCTGACGCTGCGCTGGCCCGACGACCGTCTCGACGCGCTAGCGCACGCCGCGCTGCGCGACGCCTGCCCGTGCTCGGGCCGCCGCGCGCGGCGGCTGGCCGGCGAGCCGGTTCTCGCCGATGCCGGTGCCGACGTGCGCGTGACCGACGTGCGCCCGATGGGCTACGGCGTGCAACTGGTGTTCGACGACGGCCACGATCGCGGCATCTTTTCGTGGCCGTTCCTGGTGGCGCTGTCCGCCGCCTGAGCCGGAAACGACAACGCCGCGCGGGCTTTTGCGGCCCGCGCGCGCGGCGTTCGACCGGCTCGCGATACGCGAGAGGCAACGCGCCTTAACGGCGCCCCGCGAGCCGCCTCACAACGTCGACGAACAGATCGATTTCGCCATAGGTGTTGTAAAACGCCAGCGACGGTCGCACGGTCGCCTCCAGGCCGAAGCGGCGCAGGATCGGTTGCGCGCAGTGATGCCCGGAGCGCACCGCGATGCCCTCCTCGTTCAGCGCGCGCCCCACTTCCTCCGTCTCGTAGCCCTTCAGCACGAACGACAGCACGCTCGCCTTCTCGCGCGCCGTGCCCACCAGCCGCACGCCGGGCACCGGCACGAGCTTGTCGGTGGCATAGGCGAGCAGGTCGTGCTCGTAGCGCGCGATCAACTCGATGCCGACCCGTTCCACATACTCCAGCGCCGCGCCCAGGCCCACCGCATCGGCGATGTTGCCGGTGCCGGCCTCGAAGCGGTTCGGCGCGGGCTGGAACACGGTGCGCTCGAACGTGACGTCCGCGATCATGTTGCCGCCGCCTTGCCACGGCGGCATCGCATCGAGAATGCGGCGCTTGCCGTACACCACTCCGATCCCGGTCGGGCCGTAGATCTTGTGGCCCGAGAACACGAAGAAATCGGCGTCGAGCGCCTGCACGTCCACGCGCATGTGCGAGATCGACTGCGCGCCGTCCACCAGCGCCACCGCGCCGGCACGATGCGCCAGCTCGACGATCTCGCGCACCGGCACCACCGTGCCCAGCGCGTTCGACACCTGCGTGACCGCGACGATCCGCGTGCGTGCATTCAGCAGCTTGCGGAATTCGTCGAGCCGCACCTGCCCCGAATCGTCGACCGGAATCACGCGCAGCGTCGCGGCCTGCTGCGCGGCCAGTTGCTGCCACGGCACGATGTTCGCGTGGTGCTCGAGGTTCGAGACGACGATCTCGTCGCCCTCGCCCACGTTCTGCACGCCCCAGGTCTTCGCGACCAGGTTGATCGCCTCGGTCGCGCCGCGCGCGAAGATGATCTCGTCCGCCGATGCCGCGCCGATGAAGCGCCGCACCGTGTCGCGCGCGTGCTCGTAGGCGTCGGTCGCGCGGCCCGCCAGCGCGTGCGCCGCGCGGTGGATGTTCGAGTTCTCGTGCGCGTAGAAATACGCGAGCCGGTCGATCACGGCCTGTGGCTTGTGCGTGGTGGCCGCGTTGTCGAACCAGACGAGCGGCTTGCCGTTCACGCGTTCGGCCAGGATCGGGAAATCGCGGCGGATCGCGTTGACGTCGAACGGCGGATGCGCGCCGGCGAACGGCGAAACGCCGACCGACGCCACGCCCGCCGGACCGGCCGATGCCGCCGGTGCGCCGTCGCCAACGAAATAGCGCGCGCCGCTGCCGCCCGGCGCCTTCCCGGCGTCGTGCAGCGACAGCAGATCGCGCAGCACGTCGCCGTCGGGCAAGCCGTAGGCCTGCGCCGACGGCGCGCCCGACACGGGCGTGGCAATCGGCTGCGGCGCGGCGTGCCAGCCGTGTGCGGCATCGTCGACGAAATAGAACGGCGACGTACCGGGCGCGACCGCGGCGCGCGCCGGGCCGGTCGACGAGACCGGCGGCACGCCGAGCAGCGCGCCGCCGCCGCGCGGCTCGAGCGCGGGGGCCGCGACGGTGGCCGTCTCGGGCAGGCCGTTGGCGAGCGCCGGTGCGCGGTTGCCGAGCGACAGCACCTGGGTGGGCGCGGCCGGCAGCAGGTTCGCGCCCGGCGCCTTGCCGGCCGGCACGCCCTGCGACGGCACGCCGGTGCCCGTGCCGCCCGGCCCCGCGAGCGGCGAACCGGTCGGCGCGGGGTTGGCGGCCAGCGCGAGCGCCGCCCCCGGCGCATCCGCGCGCCCCGGCAACGCCGAGAAGAACGCGGTCGCCAGCTGCGCGAGCGCCGCCGGATCGGGCAGCCCGGCGGGCGCGCGTGCGCCCGGGGCCGCCAGATCAGCGGTAGGTGTCGGGGTAGTCATGGTACTTGCCGATCTCCACGTGATCGAGAACCGCGAGCGCGTCCACCGAATGGACGGCCAGCGAGCAGTACAGCGAAATCAGGTACGACGCGATCGCCTGGTTGTTGATGCCCATGAAGCGCACCGACAGGCCCGGGCCCTGTTCGCCGGCCACGCCCGGCTGGTAGAGGCCGACCACGCCCTGGCGCTTGTCGCCCACGCGCAGCAGCAGGATCTTCGACTTGCCGTCGGCCACCGGCACCTTGTCCGACGGGATCAGCGGAATGCCGCGCCACGTGATGAACTGCGAACCGAACAGGCTGACCGTGGGCGGCGGCACGCCGCGCCGCGTGCATTCGCGACCGAACGCGGCGATCGCGAGCGGGTGCGTCAGGAAGAACGCCGGCTCCTTCCAGACCTTGGTCAGCAGCTCGTCGAGATCGTCGGGCGTGGGCGCGCCGGTCAGCGGAAACACACGCTGCTCCTCCGCCACGTTCGCCAGCAGGCCGTAGTCGGGATTGTTGATCAGCTGGCTTTCCTGCAGCTCCTTGATCGTCTCGATCGTCAGACGCAGCTGTTCCTTGATCTGGTCGTGCGGGCTGCTGTAGAGATCCGAGATCCGCGTATGCACGTCGAGCACCGTGCTGACCGCGTTCAGGAAATACTCGCGCGGCTGTTCCTCGTACGGCACGAACGTCTTCGGCAGTTCGCGTTCGTCTTCCAGCTGCGTGCAGGCGGCACGCACGGCCTCCGGGTCCTTCACCTGGTTCAGGCGATAGATGCCGGCCTCGACGGGCACCCATTGCAGGAAATGGGTCAGCCAGCGCGGCGTGATGGTGGAAAGCTGGGGAACGGTCTTGGTGGCATTCGCAAGCTGGCGTGCGGCGTGATCGCTCAGCGTGGTCGGGCCGTTTGCTATGGTCGACATGTCGGGCTCCGGGTTTAGAAGAAAAGCAGGAATGCTTATGACGCTCGAAGATTATGGGACGGGCCCCTCGACGCTCAACATGCTATAGGCGTCAGACACGCACCGGAGCCGTCGCGAAACGCGGCGCGCCCGCGCCGCGCGATGCCGGCGCTCAGGCCGTCAGTTCGTCGGCGGCCGGGCGCAGCAGCAAGGCGATGGGCACCTCGAACGCGTTGGCGAGCTTCTCCACCGTGACGAGCGAGGCGATCACCTCGCCGCGCTCGATCTCGCCGACATACGAGCGGTTCAGGCCCGCGTGCTCGGCCAGCAGCTCCTGCGACCACGCGCGCGTCTCGCGCAGGCGCCGCACCGCGACGCCGAATTGCCGGACCAGTGGCGTCATGAGGCGACCTCCGAAGCGGCCTGCACGGCCTGCGCGGGTTTCGAGGCCGGGCGCGACACGTCGGTGGACGGCACCGCCTGCGTTACGTGGCTGCCCGGCGGCACGTCGTGCGTGAGCCAGACGTTACCGCCGATCACCGAACCGCGCCCGATCGTGATGCGCCCGAGGATCGTCGCGCCGGCGTAGATCACCACGTCGTCCTCCACCAGCGGATTGCGGCGCAACCCTTTTTCCAGGTGCCCGACCGCGTCGCGCGGAAAGCGCTTCGCGCCAAGCGTGACCGCCTGATAGATGCGCACGCGCTCGCCGATGATCGCCGTCTCGCCGATCACCACGCCGGTGCCGTGATCGATGAAGAAGCCCGCGCCGATCCGCGCGCCGGGGGGGATGTCGATGCCGGTATCGGCATGCGCGCGCTCGGCCAGCATCCGCGCGAGCAGCGGCAGGCCGAGGCGATAGAGTTCGTGCGCGAGCCGGTAATGCAGGATCGCGAGCACGCCCGGATAGCAGAGCAGCACTTCGTCCACGCTGCCCGCTGCCAGATCGCCGTGGAAGGCAGCCAGCACGTCCTCGTCGAGGCGCGTGCGGATCTCGGGCAACTGCTCGGCGAACGCCTGCACCGCGGCGCGCGCGGCGGCCTCGGTGGCATCGCCGCTGTCGCCGCGGTAGCGCGCCGCGTAGCGCAGTTCGAGCCGCGCCTGCGAGAACAGCGCGTTCAGCGCGGCGTCGAGCGCGTGCGCCACATAGAGATCCTCGCTTTCCTGGCGCAGGTCGGGCGGCCCGAGCCGCATGGGGAACAGCACGCCCTTGAGCGCGTCGACGATGCCGCCGAGCGCCTCGCGCGAAGGCAGATCGCGCCCGCCCGGCTCGATCAGGCGCCGCTGGCGCTCGCGCCAGCCATGCCGCGCCGCGTGCAGCGAGCGGACCACGTCGTCGATGTCGAATGCCGCCACGTTGGGATCCTCGTCAATCAGGTGCGCGATCTGCGCGGGTTCATCAATCCTGCGTCCACGGCAGGCCCCGAAAGCGCCAGCCGTTGCGGGCGCCGCGCCGTTGCGCGTCGTCCAGTTCGCCTTCGAAGCCTTCGAGCACGTTGTAGACCTGCGTGAAGCCGGCCTTGGCCGCCGCGTCTGCCGCCTGCGCCGAGCGGTTGCCGCTGCGGCACAGCAGCAGGATCACGGCGTCCTTGCCGCCGGCCTTCGCCTCCAGCTCGCGCACGAAGCGCGGGTTGCGCGTGAGGCTCGTGCCGGTGGCCCAGGCCACGTGCTGCGAGCCGGGCACCTGCCCGACGAACTTGCGCTCCTCGCCGGTACGCACGTCGATCAGCAGCGCCTCGCCGGCGGTGGCCAGCGCCCAGGCCTGCGCCGGAGCAATGCCGCCGCCGTAGCTCAGGCCCTGCGCCTGCGCCGCCGCGCGGGCCTGTTCGAGAATGTCGTGCGCTTCGGTCGTCAATGTCATGGGTTCCTCCTTGCGGTCCAGTGCCGTGCTGTTGCACGGCAACGCGACGGTCCGGGGGCGGCATCGCTGCCGTCTATAGCCGTCAACGCCACTGTGCAATCGCACCGCGCCGGATGAGAACCAATCAATTGTCAGCCTCTCTTGAATTTCGAGTGGGTGGATTTTTCCGGGTCAAGGGCGGGCGAAGCCCGGCGCAGCGAACCCTTGATGCGGAGAAATCTACGAGCCCGTCCGGCGGCGAGGACTTCCCCGCCTTGGGG
>WNEB01000066.1 GCA_009914575.1 Burkholderia gladioli | reverse complement strand
ATATTGTTACGTTCCCCCGGTTGATCAGGCCTTCATTATAGGCCGCCCAATTCCTGACACGGTAGCGTGCCTTCGGCTCACCTTTCTTGTGTATGTCCTTGCGCATTTTCTTGTCAAAAATTAGGCAGTTACTATGGAATCTGACTTGATAGGAGGCTGGCCCCGCGACCGTTGCGCGTAAACGTCAACGGATCTCGCTCGATTTATGCAACAACGCCGCGCCGACCACCTATCTCGCCCCCCAAACGAAACGGGCGGCCCTGAAGGCCGCCCGTCCCGATCCGGTTCCCGCTCCGCACTCACACCGCGAACGCGAAACTCCGCTGCCCCGCGGCCCGGAACGCATCGCTCCGCGCTTCCTCGCGAAACCGCAGCGGCGCGGCGCAATGCACGAGCGTATCGACGAAATACTTGGCGCGCGGCCACGGCCCGAAGCCGGCCGCGGTATTGATATGCCCCGCGTCGCCGAGATTGACGAACGCGCTGCCGAGCTGGCGCGCCAGCTCGCGCGCGTCGCCGAGCGTCATCCACGGGTCGGTCTCGCTGCCGATCAAGATCGACGGCACCGGCAGGCGTCGCGCCTCGAACGCGCCGGCGAACGCGAACTTCTTCGGGCTGGCGGGCGCGACGAACAGCACGCCGGCCACCGCCGACGGATCGAGCGCGAGATCGCCGCGCAGCAGCGCATGCGCCGTCGCGAGGCAGCCGAAGCTGTGAGCGGCCAGCACAAACGGGCCGCGTTCGCGCGCGAGCGTGTCGCGCAGCGCGCCGGCCCAGCGCGCCAGATGCGGCGCGTCCCAGTCGTCCTGCTCCACGCGCAGCGAGCGCGCGAACTGCCGTTCGAGCCAGCTTTGCCAGTGCGCCCCCTCGCTGCCGTGCAGGCCGGGTACGGTCACCACACGCGGCGGCCACGTCGATTTGCTGCAGATGGACATCGCTTCCCCCTCGCTTGCGGGCGAACCCGTTCCGATCGTTGCTGACGTTCCGATTGTCTGCCGCGCCCCGCAGGCGGCGAACCAATTTTTCCTGCTTAGCAATTTCGACGCCGGGACGTCGGCGCCCCCGACGCCGTAAAATGGCCGTTTACCGCGCGACGGGGCCAGATGCCGGTTTCGTGCACACCGCACGCACGAAGGCGCTCATGCAGATCCTGTTCCACGATTCCCCCGATTCCTTCGCCGACTGGCGCGCCGGCATCGAAGCCGCGCTGCCCGGCGCCACGCTGCGCGCCTGGCAACCGGGCGACGATGCCCCCGCCGACTACGCGATGGTCTGGCGCCCGCCCGCCGACCTGCTCGCGCCGCGCGCGGGCCTGAAGGCGATCTTCAATCTCGGCGCCGGCGTCGACGCGCTGCTCGCCTTCGAACGCGACCATCCCGGCACGCTGCCGGCCGGCGTGCCGCTCGTGCGGCTCGAAGATACCGGCATGGGCCAGCAGATGATCGAGTACCTCGGCTACGGCGTGCTGCGCTATCTGCGCCGCTTCGACGAGTACGCCGCGCTCCAGCGCGAACACCGCTGGCAGCCGCTCGACGCGCACCCGCGCGCGCAGTTCGTGGTGGGCGTGCTCGGGCTCGGCGTGCTTGGCGCGCAGGTGGCGCGCGCTGGCCGGGCTCGGCCTGACCGTGCGCGGCTTCAGCCGCAGCGCGAAATCGCTGGACGGCGTGACCACCTTCCACGGCGCGCCGCGCCCCGGCGACGCCGGCTTCGATGCGTTCTCGCGCGACGTCAAGGTGCTCGTCAACCTGCTGCCGAGCACACCCGACACTCACGGCGCGCTGCACGCCGGCGTATTCGCGCAGCGCGCGCCCGGCGCGTTCGTGATCAACGTCGCGCGCGGCGCGCATCTGGTCGAACAGGATCTGCTCGACGCGCTCGCCTCGGGCCAGCTCGAAGGCGCGCTGCTCGACGTGCTGCACACCGAGCCGCTGCCGGCCCAGCATCCGTTCTGGGCGCATCCGCGCATCACGATCACGCCGCACGTCTCGGCCGAAACCGAACGCGACGGCGCGGTCGCGCAGATCGCCGCGAAGATCCGCGCGTTCGAGCGCGGCGAAGCCGTGACCGGCGTCTTCGATCTCGCGCGCGGCTACACTAGCCGCCGCATCCGAGGGCCGCGCGGCGCGATCCGCCGCCGGCCCGCAATCGCATCCCGGCGCGCGTACCGCGTGCGCCACCGAACGATGGAGACAAGCATGACCGCCCGCGCCGCCGTGAAAATCGTCGAGGTCGGGCCGCGCGACGGCCTGCAGAACGAGAAGACCTTCGTGCCCACCGACGTGAAGATCGCGCTGGTCGACCGGCTCTCGCACGCGGGCTTCCGCAACGTCGAGGCCGCGTCGTTCGTGTCGCCGAAATGGGTGCCGCAGATGGCCGACGGCGCCGAGCTGATGGCCGGCATCGCGCGCCGCCCCGGCACGCTCTATTCCGCGCTGACGCCGAACCTCAAGGGCCTGGAGAACGCGCTGGCCGCGCGCGCCGACGAGGTCGTGACCTTCGGCGCGGCAAGCGAGGCGTTCTCGCAGAAGAACATCAACTGCAGCATCGCCGAGAGCATCGCGCGCTTCGAGCCGGTCGCGCAGGCCGCGAAGGAAGCCGGCGTGCGGCTGCGCGGCAGCGTCTCGTGCGCGCTCGGCGCCCGTATCAGGGCTAGGTGCCAGTGGCCGCCGTGATCGACGTGGTGGAGCGCTTCGCCACGCTCGGCTGCGACGAGATCGACATCGCCGACACCATCGGCGTGGGCACCGCCGCGCAGACGCGCAACGTGCTGGCCGCCGTCGCGAAGGTGTTTCCGCGCGAGCGGCTCTCGGGGCACTTCCACGACACCTACGGGCAGGCGCTCGCCAACATCCATGCCGCGCTGCTCGAAGGCATCGAGATCTTCCACGCGTCGGTCGCCGGCCTCGGCGGCTGCCCGTATGCGAAGGGCGCCGCCGGCAACGTCGCGACCGAGGACGTGCTGTATCTGATGCAGGGCCTCGGCATCGAGACCGGCATCGCCCTGATGGAAGTCGTCGAGGCCGGCGATTTCATTTGCCTCTCTTGAATTTCCAGGGTGACGCGGGGATACAGGCGCTGGAGACCAACGTCGTGCGAGGACTGGAGACGATGGTCGCCGGCTGGCCCAAGGTTCAGATGCTCGAGAAGGTCAAGGAGCCGGAGAAGGTGGCGCCCATCAATCCGTTTGCTAAGCAAGCCCGATAGCGGCTGAACCGCGGGGGATGCCGAGGGATGTGCGCCTCCCGCGACACCGCGGCGGGCAGGCGCTCGAGGAATTCATCCCGCAGCGGTTTCTTCCCGACCGCGATGTATTTCGCTCATCGCGGCCGTGCGAAGCGATGGCGAGAGGCGACGGTTGAGGAACGCCCCCATTGGGAGCGGACAACACGCCATCGCCAACCGCCGCCGGCTCACTCCACAGTGACCGACTTCGCGAGATTTCGCGGCTTGTCCACATCCGTCCCGCGCGCGCATGCCGTGTGATACGCCAGCAACTGCAGCGGCACCACGTGCAGGATCGGCGACAGCGGGCCGTAATGCTCCGGCATGCGGATCACGTGCAGCCCTTCGTCGTTGACGATCTGCGTATCGGCGTCGGCGAACACGTACAGCTCGCCGCCGCGCGCGCGCACTTCCTGCATGTTCGACTTCAGCTTCTCGAGCAGCGTGTCGTTCGGCGCGACCGTCACCACCGGCATCGCTTCGGTCACGAGCGCGAGCGGCCCGTGCTTCAGTTCGCCGGCCGGGTAGGCCTCGGCGTGGATGTACGAGATTTCCTTGAGCTTCAGCGCGCCTTCGAGCGCGATCGGGTAATGCAGCCCGCGACCGAGGAACAGCGCGTTTTCCTTGCGCGAGAACTCTTCCGACCACGCGATGATCTGCGGCTCCAGCGCCAGCACGCTGTTCAGCGCGGCCGGCAGGTGGCGCAGCTGGCGGATGTAGTCGGCTTCGCGCGTGGCGTCCACGTGGCCGCGCACCTTGCCGAGCGTCGCGGCCAGCAGGAATAGCGCCACCAGCTGCGTGGTGAACGCCTTCGTGGAGGCCACGCCGATTTCGGTGCCGGCGCGCGTCAGGAATTGCTGTTCGGTCAGGCGCACCATCGCGCTGGTCGCCACGTTGCACACGGACAGCGTGTGCTTGTGGCCGAGCGATTGCGCGTGCTTGAGCGCGGCCAGCGTGTCGGCCGTTTCGCCCGACTGCGAGATCACGACCACGAGCGCGCACGGGTTCGGCACGGAATCGCGGTAGCGGTATTCGCTGGCGATCTCGACCTGGGTGGGGATTTTCGCGATCGATTCGAGCCAGTACTTGGCGGTCATGCCCGAGTAGTAGCTGGTGCCGCAGGCGAGGATCAGCAGGCTGTCGATGTCGGCGAAGGTGGCCGCCGCCGTGTCGCCGAACAGCGTGGGATCGAATGCCTCGACCGGCGGGATCGTGTCGGCGATCGCGCGCGGCTGCTCGAAGATTTCCTTCTGCATGAAGTGACGGTACGGGCCGAGCTCCACGGCGCCGCCGTAGGCGCTGACCACGCGCACTTCGCGTTCGGCGCGCGCGCCGGCGCGGTCGACGATCTTCACGCCCGTCAGCGTCAGTTCGCACACGTCGCCTTCTTCGAGGAACGTGTAGCGGTCGGTGCTGCCGGCCAGCGCGAGCGCGTCGGAGGCGAGGAAGTTCTCGCCGTCGCCGAAGCCGACCACCAGCGGCGAACCCTGGCGGGCGCCCACCACGGTGTTCGGCTGATCCTTGTGGATCACGGCGATCGCGTAGGCGCCGTGCAGTTGCGCGACGGTTTCGCGCACGGCGGCGAACAGGTCGCCGCAATACAGGCTGTGCACGAGGTGGGCGATGACCTCAGTGTCTGTCTGCGAGACGAACTCGTAGCCCTTCGCGCGCAGCCCTTCGCGCAGCGTTTCGTAGTTCTCGATGAGGCCGTTGTGCACGATGGCGACGGCATCCGACGAGAAGATCGGGTGCGCGTTGTGCGTGACGGGCGCGCCGTGCGTGGCCCAGCGCGTGTGCGAGATGCCGGTGAAGCCTTCGAGCCCGGTGTCGCGCACCTGGGCGTCGAGATCCGCGACGCGCGCGGTGCTGCGTGCGCGCTTGGGCGCGCCGTTCTCGAGCACGGCCGCCCCGCACGAATCGTAGCCGCGGTATTCCAGACGGCGCAGACCTTCAATCAGCACCGGAACGATATTACGTTGCGCAACTGCGCCGACAATGCCGCACATGGGAATCGATCCTCCAAATGATGAAGGCGCAGTTCGGATGCGCCTTCGAAACGTTCAAAACCGGGGTGGATAACAGGGCCGCGACAGCTGGCTCAGCCCTTCTTCTTGGTCGGGCGCACGTAGCCGGATTTCTCCGTCTGCGTCTTGTCGTTGAGCACCAGCTGGCCTTCGCCGACATCCTTCCAGACGGTCGTGCCGGCCGCGATCGTGACCCCCTTGCCCACGCGCACCGGCGCGACGAGCTGGGTGTCGGAGCCGACGAACACGTCGTCCTCGATCACGGTGCGGAACTTGTTCGCGCCGTCGTAGTTGCAGGTGATGGTGCCCGCGCCGATGTTCACGCGCGCGCCGATGTCGGCGTCGCCGATGTAGGTGAGGTGGTTGGCCTTCGAGCCGTGGCCGAGCACGGCGTTCTTGACCTCGACGAAGTTGCCCACGTGCGACTCGTCGGCCAGCGACGCGCCGGGCCGCAGCCGCGCGTAGGGGCCGACCACGGCCTGCGCGCCGATCTGCGCGCCTTCGATGTGGGAGAACGCGTCGATGCGCGTGCCCGCGCCGATCGTGGCGTTGCGGATCACGCAATTCGCGCCGATCGACACGCCGTCGGCCAGCGCGACCTTGCCCTCGAACACGCAGTTCACGTCGATCGCGACGTCGCGGCCGCATTCGAGCGTGCCGCGGATGTCGATGCGCGCCGGATCGGCCAGCGTCACGCCGTCGACCAGCAGCGCCTCGGCGCGATTGCGTTGATGGATCCGTTCGAGCTCGGCGAGCTGCACCTTGCTGTTGACGCCGAGCGTTTCCCACTCCTCGTCGGGCTGGGTGGTGACCACCTCGAAGCCGGCCTCGATGGCCTGTTCGACCACGTCGGTCAGGTAGTACTCGCCCTGGGCGTTGTCGTTGCCGAGCGCGCCGAGCCACATCGCGAGCTGCGCGGTGGGCGTGACGACGATGCCAGTGTTGATTTCGGCGATCTTGAGCTGCTCGGGCGACGCGTCCTTCTGCTCGACGATGCGCGTGACGCCGCCGGCGGCGGCGCGCACGATCCGGCCGTAGCCGGTCGGATCGTCGAGCGTGACGGTCAGGATGCCGTAGCGGGCGTCGGTGGCGGCGTCGGTCAGGCGCTTGAGCGTGCTCGCGCGCGCGAGCGGCACGTCGCCGTAGAGCACCAGCGTGGGCACGACCGGGTCGAGCAGGGGCAGGGCCTGCCTGACCGCGTGGCCGGTGCCGAGCTGCTGTTCCTGCAACGCGAATTGCACGTCCGGCGCGTCGACCGCGGCCTTGACCGCATCGGCGCCATGGCCGACCACCACCACGAGTCGCGACGGCGCGAGCGTGCGGGCGGTATCGATGACGTGGGAGAGGAGTGGCTTGCCAGCCAGGGGATGGAGCACCTTCGGGAGCGCCGAGCGCATCCGCTTACCGGTGCCTGCCGCTAAAATCACGATATTCATGGTGCCCGCATGAGGAGTGTTCACAATTGAGAATTCTAGCATGCAGGTTGCCGGCAAACGGCGGCCGAATCGTCCCGATTTTGCCGTGAAACGCCCGCCTGGCGGGCCTCTCGCGGCAATCGTGAACCATCGTTACAGATCGTCGAACTGGACGATCGAGATCGGTTAGGCACCGCCCGCGGTCGGTGCGGCGGCGTCGGTGCCGCACGGATCCTCGTCGAACGCGATGTCGCCGTCCGGATCGGCCTGGACGCTCGCGCGCAAGCCGGCGAACGGATACAGGCTGGTATCCATCAGGTGCGACGGCACCACCTTGGCGAGCGAGTTGAACATGTTCTCGACGCGGCCAGGGAAGCGCTTGTCCCAATCGCGGATCAGCGCCTTCATCTCGGCACGCTTCAGGTTCGGCTGGCTGCCGCACAGGTTGCACGGGATGATCGGGAATTCGCGCAGTTCGGCGTATTTCTCGAGATCGGTTTCCTTCACGTAGGCGAGCGGGCGGATCACGATGTTCTTGCCGTCGTCCGATTGCAGCTTGGGCGGCATGCCCTTGAGCTTGCCGCCGTAGAACATGTTTGGCTCTCTTGAAAAATGAGTGGATTACGCGACATGCGGGTTGATCTTCGAGAAGTCGAGCTTGCCGGCGATCAGAAACAGCACGGTCCGCATGGTCGTGAGGTTGGTGTATCCGCGTGCCTTTCGCTTGGCGGCCTGGAAGAGTCCGTTGATGGCTTCCAGGAAGCCGTTGGTCTGACGCGTCTGCGTCCAGGCCACGATGCCGGCGAAGTGCTTGCGAATCATGCGCACGACGTCCTTCATCGGCTCGACCTTCGAGCGCATGACGTTGGTGCACCACTGCTCGA
>WNEB01000065.1 GCA_009914575.1 Burkholderia gladioli | reverse complement strand
AACGGCGTCGCCGAGCGCTTCAATCGGACCATGAAGGAGCAAGCTATCCACGGGCATCTGTTCAAAAACGTAGACGAGGTACGGGCTGCCGTCGTCGCGTTCAAGGATCGATACAATCGCGAATGGCACCTCGAGAAACTGGGCTTCAAATCACCTCTCGAAGCCCGTCAGGCCAGCCTCTTGAAGTTCGCGGCCTGATCGCAAACCCGTGTCTAAACAACCGGATCCGCTACACCGGGTAGTGATGCTGTCGATGCACGACAACGTCGAATACGTGACGCAGGACGTGCGCGCGGGCGCGAGCGGCTATCTGCTGAAGGATTCGCCGGCCAGCGAGATCGTGCGCGGGATCGGCGCGGTGCTGGCGGGGCAGACGTTCTTCAGCGAGGGCTAGCCGCGACGATGATTCCACGCCAGCGCGGGCGCCGGGCCGGTGGAACGGCTCACGCCGCGCGAGCGCGACATCCTCGACGCGCTGGCCGAGGGGCTTTCGAGCAAGCAGATCGCGCAGCAGAACGGGCTGTCGGTGCGCACCGTCGAGACGTACCGGCTCAACCTCAAGCGCAAGCTCGGCATCGAGGGGCAGGCGGAATTGATCAAGTTCGCGGTGGAGCAGCGCCGCCGCTAGGCGGCGACGCCACATCCCGCCCGCGCTTCAGCGCGCGAGCCGTGCGACGACGTCGGCGTGCTGCGGGAACTGGCGCGCCAGCTCCTGCGCATCGGCCAGCTCGAATTCGGCGAACTCGAAGCCCGGCGCAACCGTGCAGCCGACCAGCGCGAACCCGCCCGGATCGGCGCAGGCCGCGCCGAACCAGCGCCCGACCGGCACCACCGCCTGGCTGACGGCGCCCGGATGCCGCAGCGGATTGCCTGCCGAGGCGGTGGGTCGCGAGGCCGTCGGCCTCGTCGAGCATGAGCACGTCGAGCGGATCGCCCGCGTAGAAGAAGTGCCAGACCTCGTCGGAACGGATCCGGTGCCAGGCGGAATAGGCGCCGTCGCACAGCAGGTAATAGATCGCCGTGGCGGCGCTGCGCGACACGCCGTCGGCTTCGCCCGAGACGCGCAGCGGCGCGCGGTAGGTTTCGCCGAAATAGCCGCCTTCGGGATGCGGCAGCAGCGCGAAACGCTCGATCAGTTCGGCGGCGGCGGGATGAGCGGAGGTGGACGGCATCGGGGGCACCTGGGAGCGGAGGGTGGCGCGAACGCGCCGGGATAGCAAGGCAGGTGCCCGAACCGGCAGCGCAATTCGGGCGGGCCGGCCCTGCCGAACGGGCCGGAGCGGCGAGCGCCGCGCCGGTCGCGGCGCGTCAGTTGACGCGCGCGTTGTGCTTCTGGAGGAACGCGATCAGGCCGTCGATGCCGCCCGAGGCGAGCTGCGCCTTGAACTGGCCTTGATAGACCTGGATCAGCCACGCGCCGGACATGTCGATGTCGTAGATCTTCCAGTCGTTGCCTTCCTTGCCGAGCCGGTAGCCGACGTTCTGCGTGTCGCCCGGCGTCGTCACGGTGGACTGGACCAGCGCATCGCTGCCGTTCGCGCCGCCCGCCTTGAAAGTGAATTTCGCGTCCTGGCCGCCGAGCTGGGCCAGCGAGGCCGCGTAGGTGCGCGTCATCAGGAGCCGAAATTGCTTGTAAAGCTCCTGCTGCTGGGCCGGGCTGGCCTTGCTCCAGTCGGCCCCGACGGCGATCCGCGTGGTGCGCTCGAAGTTGGTGACGGGCAGGAAACGCGTCTCGACGACCTGCGTGATTTTGCCCATGTCGCCGCCGCGCGCGCCCGGATCGGTCTTCATCGCGTTGACCGTGCCTTCGACGGCGTTACGAACCACGTCCACGGGGGCGCTTTGCGCGAAGGCCGACACGGAGACGACCGCCGCAGCGACGAATGCAATCAGATGACGTTTCATACGGTGTTCGCGCTCTATAAAAAAAGAAGCCTGCGCCAATAAGCATCGGATCGAAACAGTATAGCGGCCCGAGCATCGCGCAGCGCCGCCGCGCCCGCCGCCGCAGGCTCCGTTACGCTTCGCTTACGTTTGTCACCGCCTGCTGACATGCTGTGGCGGCCACCGGCTCGCAGCGGGTCGGACACCATTTTTTCGACCGCCGTGCCGGCCCGCAGCGCGCCGTGGGGTTGCCGCCCCCGAAACCGCGGCGCCGGTATACTTGATCACTTTGTCCGAAGGACGTTCCGCCAGCCGCCCCATGCTGACAACCCTACTCGTCCGACTCGTCGCCTGGTCGGTGCGGCGACCGCTGCTGGTCGTCGCGCTGTCGCTCGTGATCGCCGCGTTCAGCGGCGTCTATACCGTCCAGCATTTCAAGATCAACACCGACGTCAGCAAGCTGATCGACAACGCGCCGCAATGGGCCGCACTCGGCAACGCCGTCGATGACGCGTTCCCGAAACGCAGCCAGACCATCCTCGCGGTGGTGGAGGCCCCCACGCCCGAATTCGCCACTGCCGCGGCCAACGCGCTGGCCGCCGCGCTCGACAAGGACACCCAGGCCGGCAAGATCGGCCAGGTATCGCTGCCGGCCGGTCGGTCGCTGTTCGAGCGCGACGCGCTGCTGTTCCTCACGCCCGACGACGTCAAACGCACCACCTCGAAGCTCGCCGACGCCCGCCCGCTGGTCAACACGCTCGCGCAGGATCCGAGCGTGCGCGGCCTGGCCACCACGCTGTCTACCACGCTCGGCCAGCCGCTGCTGACCGGCCAGGTCACGCTGCCCGGCATGAAGACGCTGCTCGGCCGCGCCGCCGCCACCGTGGACGACGTGCTGGCCGGCAAGCCCGCCGCGTTCTCGTGGCGCGCGCTGGTCGACACCGATGCGGCCAGGCAGCCCGCGTTCGCGTTCGTGACGGTCGAGCCGATGGTCAACTACGGCGCGCTGAAGGCCGGCGAGCAAACCTCCCAGACGATCCGCGCCACCGCCGCCTCGCTCGGCCTCGACAAGCGCTTCGGCGCCGTGGTGCGCCTGACCGGCGAACAGCCGCTGGCCGACGAGGAGTTCGCGTCGGTGGAAGACGGCGCGGTCGTCAACGGCATCGGCACGCTGATCGTCGTCCTGATCATCCTGTGGCTCGCGCTGCGCTCGAAGCGGATGATCGGCGCGGTGCTGATCACGCTGGTGGTGGGCCTGGCCGTGACGGCCGCGCTCGGCCTCGCGATGGTCGGCTCGCTGAACATGATCTCGGTGGCGTTCATGGTGCTGTTCGTGGGGCTCGGCGTGGATTTCGCGATCCAGTACGGCGTGAAATACCGCGAGGAGCGCCACCGCGATCCGAATCTCGATCACGCGCTGCTCGGCGCGGCGCACGCGATGGGCATGCCGCTCTCGCTGGCCACCGCGGCCGTGGCGGCCAGCTTCTTCTCGTTCCTGCCCACCGCCTATCGCGGCGTGTCGGAGCTGGGCCTGATCGCCGGGGTCGGCATGTTCGTGGCGTTCCTGACCACCATGACGCTGCTGCCCGCGCTGCTCAAGCTGATGCATCCGCCCGGCGAAGCCAAGGCGCCCGGCTTCCCGCGCCTCGGGCCGGTAGACGACTATCTCGACCGGCACCGCAAGCCGATCCTGATCGGCACGCTGGCGGTGGTGATCTGCGCGCTGCCGCTGCTCAAGCGCCTGCATTTCGACTTCAATCCGCTGCACCTGAAGGATCCGCACAGCGAATCGATGGCCACGCTGATCGCGCTGAAGGATTCGCCCGAGGCGGCCGTCAACGACGTGCACATGCTCGCGCCCACGCTGGCCGCCGCCGATGCGACCGCCGCGCGCCTCGCGAAGCTGCCTGAAGTGGGCCGCACCACCACGCTGAGCTCGTTCCTGCCGCCCGACCAGCCCGAGAAGCTCGCCACCATCAAGACGGCCGCCGACGCGCTGCTGCCCGCGCTGACGCAGCAGGCCGCGCCGCCCGCCACCGACGCGCAACGCGTGGCCGCGCTCAAGCGCGCCTCGGCGCTGCTCGAATACGCGTCGGAGGATCATCCCGGCGCGGGCGCGGCGGAGGCCAAGCACCTGTCCGAATCGCTCGCCAAGCTCGCCGCCGCCGATGCGACCGCGCGCGACCGCGCCGAAGTGGCGTTCTCGAACACGCTGACGCTCGCGCGCGGCCAGCTCGCCTCGCTGCTGCAACCGTTCGAGATCACGCGCGCGAACCTGCCGCCGCAGATGGTGCGCGACTGGGTGGCGCACGACGACCGCGCGCTCGTGCAGATCTCGCCGAAGGTGCCGCCCGGCGTCGATCCCGGCGACGACACGATGCTGCGCCACTTCGCGCAGGCCGTGAAGCGCGCCGAGCCGGCCACCATCGGCGGCCCGATCTCGATCCTGCATTCGGCCGACACCATCATCAAGGCGTTCCTGCAGGCCGCCGCGCTGTCGCTGGTTTCGATCACGATCCTGCTGTGGATCACGCTGTGCCGCTTCGGCGACGTGCTGCGCACGCTGATTCCGCTGCTCGTGTCGGGCGTCGTCACGCTCGAGCTGTGCGTGGTGTTCGGCATGCCGCTAAACTTCGCCAACATCATCGCGCTGCCGCTCATGCTCGGCGTGGGCGTGGCGTTCAAGGTGTATTTCGTGATGGCATGGCGCGCGGGCCAAACCGGCCTGCTGCATTCGAGCCTCACGCACGCGGTGCTGTTCAGCGCCGCCACCACGGCCACCGCGTTCGGCAGCCTGTGGTTATCGCATCATCCGGGCACGGCGAGCATGGGCAAACTGCTCGCGCTCGCCCTGTCCTGCACGCTGATCGGCGCCGTGGTGTTCCAACCCGTGCTGATGGGCAAACCGCGCGTGCCACGCGCGCCCCAATCCCCCGACATCAATGAATAAACTGGCCTCTCTTGAATTTCGAGTGGGTGGATTTTTCCGGGTCAAGGGCGGGCGAAGCCCGGCGCAGCGAACCATTGATGCGGAGAAATCTACGAGCACGCTTGAGGGCTCGGGCTAGGCAAAGCCTTGCGCCGCCTGGCCCCGAGCCCGTCCGGCGGCGAGGACTTCCCCGCCTTGGGGCGGGGGCTAGGGTGGGGAGATACCGTTTTGCGACGTAGGTTTTCGTACCCCGGCGGCCCTTTTAACCCACTCAAATTTCAAGAGAGCCATAAACTGCGAATCCTCGCCGCAAGCCTGGCCGCCGGCGCACTCCTGAGCGGGTGCGCGACCGGCCCCAACCGCACTCCGGGCGACCCGCTCGAGCCGATGAACCGCGTCATCTTCTCCGTCAACGATACGGTCGACACGCATATCGCCGCGCCGATCGCGCGGGGCTATCAGAAGGTCACGCCCACGCCGCTGCGCACCGCGATCAGCAGCTTCTTCTCGAACATCGGCGACCTCGGCAACGCGGCCAACAACCTGCTGCAATTGCGCGTGACCGATGCCACCGAGGACGTGATGCGCGTGGTGATCAACTCGGTGTTCGGCGTGGGCGGGCTGTTCGACGTGGCGACGGTGGCCGGGCTGCCGAAGCACCATCAGGATTTCGGCCTGACGCTCGCGCGTTGGGGCGTGCCGGCCGGCCCGTATCTGGTGCTGCCGCTGTTCGGGCCCAGCTCGTTCCGCGACGGCGTGGGCCGCACGGTGGACGTGCGCTTCAACCTGCTGAACTACATCGAGCCGGCCGTGCGCAACCCGATGTACATCGGGCAGTTCATCAGCGCGCGCTCCGATCTGCTCGGCGCATCGGATCTGCTGCAGCAGGCCGCGCTCGACAAGTATTCGTTCGTGCGCGACGCCTACACGCAACAGCGCGAATCGCAGACGTATCACGGCTCGCTGCTGCGCACGTCGGGCGCGACCGGCACGCTGCCGGGCGGGCTGCCGAATTACGAGGATCCGGGCGCCAGCGCCGGTGCGGGCGGCGAACCGGTCGGCCTGCCGAACTACGACGATCCAGGTGCGGCCTCGGGCGCCAGCGCCGCGGCGGCCACGCCGGCGGCGGCTTCGCAGGCCCAGCCCGCGAGCGCACCCGCCGCGCCCTGATCGGGCCGTCCACGCCCCGACGCGGCCCGTCGGCGCCTCGCTTGAAAAGGCGTCGACGGGCCGCGATCCGTTTACCGCCCGACGGGTATTGCGTTATCGCATGCCGCCGTCCGGCGGCTCCGCGAACGGCAGCGTCTGCTGCCCGTTCGCGCGCATTCCGAACACGTTCAGCGTCATCGCCACCAGCGCGTAAGTAGCCGAGCAAACCCACCAGATTGACGACGACCACCGCGCCGAAACGCGCCACCGCCGCGTCGTACGTCGCATCGGACACGCGCTGCGTTTCGTAAAGCTCCGTGGCGAAGCGGTGGATCAGCGCGTCGTCGGGTCGGCATCGTCGAACGCGGGCGCGTCGCCGCGCTGGATCGCATCGGCCACCGCTTCCGGCAAGCCGGCCTGCAACGCGATCGGCAGATGGATATACCACTCGGCCTGCGAGCGCCAGCGCGCCGCCGTCACCAGAAATCGCCAGCTCGGCGAGCCGCAGCGACAAGCCGGTTTCGTAACGGCAGAACGCGCCGAGCCGCTGCGCGTGCTGCGCCAGCTCGGGGCTGTGGATCCAGCCGAGGAACGGGCCGTTCAGATTGCCGCGCGGGCCGGCGAGGATCTCGTCGAGCACCGCGCGTTGCGCGTCGGTGGCCTGGGCGGTGTCGAACGGGGGAAGGCGATGGGTCATGGCGGTTCCGGTATCGAAGGTGGGCAGGGAGCGGGCGCGCTCATCGTAACGCGCCGCTCGACGCGAGCGCCGCATCGAGCGCATCGGCCAGCCGCTCGACGATCGTCTCGATCTGCGCGGCGGTGCTTATGAACGGCGGCGCGAGCAGCACGTGATCGCCTTGCCGCCCGTCGAGCGTGCCGCCCATCGGATACACCATCAGCCCGCGCGCCATCGCCTCGCGCTTGAGCGCCGCGCGCAGCTTCAGCGCGGGATCGAACGGCGCCTTGCTGTCGCGGTCGGCCACGAACTCGACGCCGACGAACAGCCAGCGGTCGCGCACGTCGCCCACGGTCGCATGATCGGCAAAGCGCTCGCGTAGTTGCGCACGCAACTGTTCGCCGCGCGCGAGCACGTTGTCGAGCAGCCGTTCCTCGGCGATCACGCGCTGCACCTCGAGCGCGGTCGCGCAGGCGATCGCATGGCCGAGATAGGTGTGGCCGTGCTGAAAAAAGCCGGTGCCGCCGACGATCGCGTCGTAGATGCAATCGCTGACGATCGTCGCGCCGATCGGCTGATAGCCGGCGCCCAGCCCTTTGGCGATGGTCAGGATGTCGGGCGAGACGCCGTCTTCCTCGCAGGCGAACAGGTAGCCGGTGCGGCCCATGCCCGACATGGGCGTTGTTGCATAAATCGAGTGTGAGGATGCAATAGCATCGACGGGCATAATTTCAGGCGATACGAACGGATTGCGGACGAGCGAGGTCCGCCATACGGTTGATGACGCGGACGCGAACGGAGACCTCGGTCGCCTGCGAGTCGATGTGACGCGCCCAGAGACAGTTGCCGGTGAGGGTCTTGAACCGATACATCGCATTCTCGGCAAGCGATCGCCGGTGGTAGCCACTGTCTTGCTTCCATTCTCGACGACCGTCACGGGCAATTGCAT